>JBOIFZ010000308.1:0-4220 GCA_050741735.1 Burkholderiales bacterium | reverse complement strand
ATTTTCGGCATAAAAAACTGCGCCACCATGAAGAAGGCGTTCGCCTGGCTGGATGATCACGGCGTACGTTACGACTTCCACGACTACAAAGCGGCAGGCATCGATCTCGCCCGATTGAATGACTGGTCGCAGCGGGTCGGCTGGGAAACGCTGCTCAATACCCGCGGCACCACCTGGCGCAAACTCACCCCTGCGCAGCAGGCGAACCTGGACGAGAACAGGGCACTACGATTGTTGGTCGAGAATCCGAGCCTGATCAAGCGCCCGGTGCTGGAAAACGGCAAGGATTTGCTGATTGGTTTTGCTCCCGAGCGCTATGGCAACGCTTTCCGGATATAGCGCGGCGGCATAGGATATTTCGTCGAGAATCGACGACAATTCTTCGAGCGCGTCGGTTCTAGAATATTTCCGCACACACCACCGACCGATCATAATCTGTAGGGGAGCACAAACATGACGACTGGAGGATTGCGCCGCGCCATTGCGGCCGCCGGAATCGCGGTGTTGTTCGCCGCCTGCGCGGCTGGAACCGGCTCACGGAAGGGCGATACGGAGATCCGCTCCGGTGAGAACGATCTCGGCGGCGTGGTGAAGAGCGCGAACGGCCTGGAAGCCGGTGTATGGGTAATTGCGGAGACGTCAGACCTGCCGACCAAGTTCGCCAGGATCGTGGTCACCGACGATCAGGGGCGTTACCTCGTTCCCGATTTGCCGAAGGCCGGCTACAGCGTGTGGGTGCGCGGTTACGGGCTGGTCGATTCGCCCAAGGTCCAGGCCACGCCGGGGAAACGCCTCGATCTGAGCGCGGTTGCGGCACCGAGCGCCGCGGCGGCGGCGGAGTATTACCCCGCCATCTACTGGTACTCGATGCTGAAGATTCCGGCCAAGGGCGAATTCCCAGGCACGGGGATTGACGGCAATGGCATCGACCCGGGCATGAAGACGCAGACCCACTGGCTCAACACCGTGAAGACAAACGGCTGCATGTCGTGTCACGCGCTGGGCACCGTGGGCACGCGCACCATACCGAAGGATTTCGCGCACATGAACTCCACCGAGGCGTGGGGGCGGCGCATCGCCTCGGGACAGGCGATGAACAACATGGTCACCGCGGCCGGCCGGCTCGGCACCGGGCGGGCGCTCGGACTGTGGGCCGACTGGACCGATCGGATCGCCGCCGGCGAGCTGCCCTTCGAGAAGCCTGAGCGGCCGCAGGGAATCGAGCGCAACCTCGTGCTGACGTTGTGGGACTGGAGCCGCCCTACCGCTTACATGCATGACTTGATCGGGACCGACCGGCGCAAGCCCACGGTCAATGCCAGCGGGAAGTTCTACGGCGCGCCCGAGAACAGCACGGACTACTGGCCGGTCCTCGATCCGCGCACGCACACGGCGACGGAGGTTAAGCATCCAGTGCGCGATCCGAATACGCCCTCGCACCGCACCGATCCAATGGCGCCCTCGCCTTACTGGGGGCCGATTCCGATCTGGGACAGCAAGACCAGCACGCACAACCAGATGATGGACGAGAAGGGGCGGATCTGGGCCGCGGCGCGCGTCCGACCTCCGGACAACCCCGACGATTGCAAAAAAGGCTCGAACCATCCGTCGGCGAAGGTGTTTCCGCTCGAAAGCGCAAACCGGCATCTGTCGATGTACGATCCGGCCACCGACAAGTGGACGCTGATTTCGACTTGCTTCCCGACCCATCATCTGATCTTCGCCGAGGACGCAAACGATACGCTGTGGGCCTCGGCCGGGGTCGGCGGCCCGGGGGTGGTCGGCTGGCTGAACCGGAAGATGTTCGAGGAAACCGGCGACGAGATGAAATCGCAGGGCTGGACGCCATTCATCCTCGATACCAACGGCAACGGCAGGCGCGACGCATGGGTCGAGCCTGACCAGTCGCTTGACCCCGGCAAAGACAAGCGCGTCGCGGTCAATCTCTACAGCGTCGTCGTGAATCCGATCGATGGTTCGGTATGGGGAACTTCGCTGGCACCCTTCCCCAGCTACCTCGTGCGCGTCGCGCCGGGATCCGACCCGACGCACAGCGCGCTCACTGAAATCTACGAACCGCCTTTGCCCGCCTACGGCGCGCGCGGCGGTGACATCGACCGCAAGGGTGTGTTCTGGGCGTCGTTCGCGAGCGGCCATCTCGGTAGCTTCGACCGTCGCAAATGCAGGGCGCCGTTGAACGGCCCGCTGGCGACCGGGAAGCACTGCCCCGAGGGCTGGACACTGTACCGGTTTCCCGGACCGCAATTCAGGGACGTGCAGGACGATGGCAGCGCCGAGGCGAGTTATTACGTCTGGGTGGACTGGTTCAACACGCTGGGACTCGGCGCCAACATGCCGATCGCGACCGGCAACACCAGCGATGCGTACTTCGCGCTGGTCGACGGCAAGTTCGTAACCCTGCGCGTGCCCTACCCGATGGGCTTTTTCGCGAAGTGGGGCGAAGGTCGCATCGACGATCCTAAAACTGGCTGGAAGGGCCGCGCGATCTGGGCGACAGATTCCACGCGGACGCCGTTTCATTCGGAAGGCGGAACGCAACGCCGTGCCAAGGTTTACAAGTTCCAGCTTCGGTCCGATCCGCTCGCCAATTGAGCATGGGATTCTCGACATGACGCGGCACAACGTGATGCGTCGTGCTGCGACGAGCCGGCTTCACGTCGCGGCCGCGGACACGGGGCCGATCTGCATCTCCAATGCGAAACCAGAATATTGAGCAGGCCGTGCGATTTGCGATCGACCACGAAACGCCGTGGACACGCGAGATCACCGATAAGTGGGGCGTACATCACGAGGACCCGCCACCCTGGAACAAGCTACTCGGCCCGGTGCATGCACGCGGCCCGGTATCCGGCACCATCGTCCTGGACGGGAAAACCCTGACCTCCTGGGGTGAGCGGGACCGCGCCGACCTTACTTTCAGCGTCGCGAAGACCTACCTCGCGCTCTTGGCGGGTGTGGCCCACGACCGCGGGCTGCTGCCCGACGTCGATGAGCCGGTTCGCTTGCGGGTTCCCGGCATCGGTTTCGATACCGGCCGCAATGCGCACGTGACCTGGGCGCATCTGCTGCAACAAACCAGCGAGTGGGAAGGCACGGTCTTCGGTGTTCCCGATCAGGCGGATCGATACCGTACCCTATCGTTCCAGGGCAGCACCAGCGCAGGGAAGAAAGGCGATCCGCGGCCGCTGCGGACTCCGGGCACGTACTGGGAATACAACGACGTGCGCATCAACCAACTCTCACTGGCCTTGCTGAATCTGTTCGGGCGTTCGCTGCCGGAAGTCTTTCGCGAAGCCGTCATGCAACCCATCGGCGCCAGCGACAACTGGCGCTGGGTCGGTTACGACAATGCCTGGATCGAGTTGAAGGGAAAGAAGGTGCAGTCGGTGCCCGGCGGCACGCACTGGGGCGGCGGCATGTCAATCGGCAGCCACGACCAGGCGCGCATCGGCCAGATGATGCTGAACGACGGCAAGGCGAACGGCCGTCAGGTGATCTCAGCGGAGTGGATTCACCGGATGCGCACGCCGTGTGCGATCGCGCCTTTCTATGGTTATCTGATCTGGCTCAACCACGCCCGGCAAGTATTTCCCAGCGTGCCGGAGTCGAGCTACTTCGCCATTGGCGCGGGCAGCTCCTTCACGTGGATGGAACCCGAACGCCGCATGGTGTTGGTGGTGCGCTGGATCGACGCGGACCGTGCCGACGAATTTTTCGGCCTCGTGGTACAGGCGATCGACGATCTGGGGTAACCAGAGATTTCGCAGGGGACGGACAGCCAAACTTTGTACTATGAAGTATAGGCCTGACCCCTTACTTCCGACCCCTTACTTCCTTACTTCTCGACAACCGCTCGGGCGACGGCACGCTGGTACTGCCGAGCGAGTACGTCGAAGTCGTGATCGAGCGCACGGGACGACTCCGGCGAGAATCGCTCGGCCGGACAGGCCTGCTGAAGGCGGACCTACAGGCAGGCTCTGGCCGACTCCCAGTTCGTTCTTGGAAGCGAAAGCGAGCGGGATTACTGGCGTGGATCTTGCGTGTCTCTGGTTCAACGCAATGGGCGTCTCCATCATCGCGATTTAACAGGAGAACGCAAAGTGAATTTTCTTATATGTGCCGCGACTCTGCTCGCGGTTTTGACACACGACCAAGGCGTAGACAAGGACGCTGTGTGTGCGACCTGGGCCAAGAACGCG
>JBOIFZ010000307.1:0-2269 GCA_050741735.1 Burkholderiales bacterium | reverse complement strand
TTTACGCCGGAGCGCCGTTGATCACCCCGGATGGGCACGCGCTGGGAACCCTGTGCGTGATCGATCATGTGCCTCGTCAATTGAAGCCGGAGCAGGTGGAGACGTTGCGGGCCTTGAGTCGTCAGGTGGTCGCACAACTGGAGATGCGAAGGATGACGGCCGATCTGGCGCTCACGGCCACAGAAGGCCAGACCGCGGTGGAAGCGCTGCGCGCCATTACTACAGAGACTGCCTCGGCGACGGCGAGCGATTTCTTTCATTTGCTGGTCCGACATCTGGCCGAAACGCTGCGGGTCCGTTACGCCTTTGTCGCGGAATGTACGGATGCCACCAACACCCGCGTTCGCATGCTGGCGTTCTGGAATCGGGACAGTTTCAGCGAGAACGTGACCTTCCCGCTCCGCGGCACGCCCTGCGAGCACGTGATCGGCGGGCAGGAGTGCTCGTATCCGGTACGGGTGCAGTCGCTCTTCCCCCAAGACAAAGACCTGGTCACCCTGGCGGCCGAAGGGTATTTCGGCGTGCCGCTTCATGACTCTTCGGGAAACATTCTTGGGCACCTAGCACTCATCCATGATCAGCCCTTGCATCCCAAGCCTCACGAGATCGCGATCGTGAAGATTTTCGCCGCGCGGGCGGGGGCCGAACTCGAGCGCGCACGCGCCGACCAAGACGTCCGTCGCCTGAATCAGGAGCTCGAGGCTCTGGCTGAGATCAACCGCGCCATCGGGCAACATCTGAACCGCGACGACTTGTTCGGCGCCTTGGCCGCGTGCCTCAAGACAGTGGTCCCGGCCGAGCGTTTTGGCATCGAGCTGCCGATTGAGGGCGACAGACTCCAGGGGCACATCCTGACCGTGCGTCGTGAGGGTGTGGAACCGACCCAGCCGACGATCTTGCCGGCTTCGGGTACTGCGTGTGATTGGGTCATGCAGCACCGCCAGTGGGTGATCGCGGCTTCCCGGCAGGAGTTGCGCGATCAGTTTCCGGTGACCTTCGACGTGATGTCGAGCATCGGCATGGAGTCGTTGTGCGCCCTGCCGCTGGTCAGCGGCAATCGTTCCCGCGCCGCACTCTTTTTTATGACGGCGGAGAAGGGGGCCTACGCGCATGTGCGCCGCGGGTTGCTGGAGCAGGTCGCCGGCGCCGTGGCGGTGGCGTTAGACGATTGCCTCGCGCACGAGGAACTGCAGCGCCAGGCGAGCCAGGCGCTGGCCGAAAGCGAGGAGCGTTTCCGTGATTTGTTCGACGAGGCCCCGATTGCGTATGTGCATGAAGGCCTTGATTCGCGCTTCATTCGCGCCAATCGTGCCGCGATGAGAACCCTGGGCATCAAACCGGAGGACATCGCCGGAACCTACGGAAAATCGTTTATCCCAGACACCCCCGACGCCCAACGCCGCTTGCACGAGGCGTTCGAGTCCATCGGCCGCGGCACCGACACCAGCGGGGTTGTGCTCGAACTGCGCCGCAAGGACAACGGCAAGCCGCTGTGGATCCAGTGGTGGTCGAAGCCCGACCCCAGCGGCACGTACACCCGCACGATGTTCGTGGACATCACCGACCGCGTGCTGATGGAGCAGGAAAAGGCACGGCTTGAGGCGCAGAACACCTACCTCCAGGAAGAAATTCAAACAGAGCATAACTTCGAAGAGATTATCGGCGCCTCCTCGGCAATCAAAAAGGTCTTCAAGGCCATCGAACAGGTTGCCGCCACCGATTCTACGGTGCTGTTGATCGGCGAGACCGGGACCGGCAAGGAATTGATCGCCCGGGCTATCCACAATCTGAGCAAGCGGAAGGATCGCGTCCTGGTGAAAGTGAACTGCGCAGCGATCCCGGCCGGACTGATCGAAAGTGATCTGTTCGGACATGAAAAGGGGGCGTTTACCGGCGCCTTGGCCCGCAAGATCGGCCGCTTTGAGCTGGCCGACGGCGCCACGATCTTTCTGGATGAGATTGGCGACCTGCCGTTGGAGCTGCAAGCCAAGCTGCTTCGAGTCCTGCAGGAAGGAGAATGTGAGCGCGTGGGCAGTACCAAGACCCTGAAGGTCAACGTTCGGGTGATCGCGGCCACCAACCGGGACCTGGAGAAGACCGTCCAGCAAGGCGGATTTCGCCCGGACCTGTACTACCGGCTCAATGTGTTCCCGATCCATCTCCCCGCGCTTCGGGAGCGGAGGGGGGACATTCCCCTCCTGGTGAAGTATTTTGCCGGAAAGCACAGCGCCAAACTGGGGAAGAAAATCGAGACCATTCCCCGGACCAT
>JBOIFZ010000306.1:0-4376 GCA_050741735.1 Burkholderiales bacterium | reverse complement strand
CTCTTTGGGGACGTCCACCTGCTGCGCCTTCCCGTTGACGTTTAGGGAAATTGCCATGACCTCTCCTCCCGACTGATGATGAAAAAATGCGACCCACCGAAAGCCCGAATCGCATACCAGCGCCCATAGTTGTTGTTGTGGGCATAAGCACACCTTACGAATGCCGCCGGCTAGACCTTCGCAAACGTGGCGGTCAGCAAAAGTAGTCCGCCTGAAGATTGGCCCGGCAAACCTGCGAAAACACACCCTTCGGACCATCGTGTCCCGGCGGCGCGCCTTCTAGCAGTTGAAGCGGGAACGGTGAAGCTGCAACACCACCGGTGCAAACCGGCCGGCAATCGGCAGCAGCAATCGCGGATACCTCGGAGAAAATGCCGGCATTGCGCCTGGACAGCGCATGGTGGAACGCCGGATGTTTCCTCCTCCCGGGACGGGCTTCGCGCCCCTTTAATTCCTGCCGGATTGCGGGATTCGATTTCGTTGCCGCCCCGCTTCCTGCTATGGGAGCCAAATTAACACTTTGCCGCGGGCTTGAACAGATTTTCCCGGAGGAGATTTGTCGCCGAGTTCGGCGGTTGGAACGCCGACCGCGTATTGCGCCGCAATAAAAAGCACCCGCAAGCCGGCCTAAGGCCGGCAATAATAGCGTTGACGCAAAGTACGCAAAGAAACGCAAAGGGCACAAAGGAAAACTAAGGTCAAGATTGGAAGTGACCAGACACTTATCTCTTGCTTCATCCTTCCGACTCACTTGTCCCCGGAGGGGATCATCCTTGCATTTCCACGTCTGATAACGTGAGCGATATGAAAGCCGGCCGAATAGTCAGCAACCTGTGTGCCGCCGCGGTGCTTTTCCTCGCGGCCGCAGGTGCCCACGCGGCGGAGCCGTTCTCGCTCGGCGGGCACACGCTCGGCCTGCCTTACGATTCGGTCCTGAACGATCCCGCCTACGACTGCGAAAGCCTGGCCGGGTGTTTTCTGTTTTCGGCCTGTGCCTACAAAGCGACCGGGGCGGTTGCGTTCAGGGGCGTGCCGATCGATGGCCTGACGCTTTATTTCACAGGCGAACGGTTGTCCGGAATTGCCGCCGGTTTCCAGGGGAGCCGGTTCGACCAGGTGGCGGAGGTGCTCGCCCACGAATATGGCCCCGCCACCGCGGAGGCCGGAAAAGCTGACGCCGGGACACGTCCTTCAAATGCCGTACTTGTCTGGTGGCAGGGCAGCAAATTGCTGCGCCTGGAGCGATCGAGCAAGACCGGCCGCCCCTCGGTAATCGTCGCCGAGCGCAATTTCATCAACGAACTGGTCGAAAAGCCGTGAGTGCCGTGAGAATCAGCCGGCCAGCGGCCGGTTCGCATCAGTGCGAGAACGTCCCGGTTTCAACGCGGTGGCGCACCATGCTGATGTGTTCGCGCAGCATGTTGCGCTCGATCGCCCTCAGGCTTTCAGGATGGCGGCGCCGCTGGTGGCGAGCACCAAAATACCGATGGCGGCGATCCAACTCCCGGCCACCCGCACCGCGATGTGAATCCAGCTCGCTTTCCTGCGCAGCAGGTAATCGGTGACGATCAATCCGTAGGCCGTCACCGCAAGACCTGCGAGCGCGACGCCGGGAATAAAGAGGTAGGGTCTGCTCTGTTCGATCATGCCGGCGCCGTTGGCAAAGCCGTGGCTCAGTCCGAACACAGCGGCAATACCGTAGCAGAATGCCATCGGCAACGACCATGCGGCCGCCACCAGCGCGCCGAACAGGATGGCCGAGAAAATATTGAGTAGTCCGACATACGGCAGCGGGGGAGTCCATAGCGCGACGCTTGCGCCCGCCGCGAGCGCAAGGCAAAACACCAGCAGAACCGGCTCGGCCTTCCTGCCTCGCTGGCCCGCAAGAATCCCGAGCGCCAGGAACGGGAGTACGTGTTCCAGCGCGGTCAGCGCATGCAATGCGCCGGCATAAAAATCACCGGCGCCAGGGGCTGCCGAATGCGCGTATGCGTTGCCGGCCGCGAGCAGCAGGCACACTGCGACGCCGGCTATTGCGGCCGGCATCGAAAGTCGGGCAGGCATGATGGCTTAGTGTCCTGTTCTGCTAATTCGCGGCTGAAAACCCGGCGAGAATCGGCGCCATGCTGTGTTACGAGTCCTCGCCGTGAGCGTCGGAGGGCGGAACAGGACACTAGCCGGCGATCAAGTGTCCTGTCAGGAAATAGAGTCCGCAGGCGGCGATCAGGCCGCCGCCGGCACGCAAAGCCTTCGCGCCGGCGCTCCATCGGTTGGCCATGCCGATAAGGATACCGAGGACGTGGAGGCTGCCGGTCGCGGCCACGAAGCCGACCGAGTAGGAAATCGCGTTGGCGGACTCCGGCAACTCCGCACCGTGCGCGTGACCGTGGAAGATTGCGAAAACCCCGACGACAATCGCGGCAACCCAGAGCGGCGGGCGCCTGGCAATCGCGATCATGCCTCCGAGTACGATGGCGGAAAGGGCAATGCCTATTTCGATCCCGGGGATGGCAATTCCGAGGCCACCCAGCACGCCGCCGAAGGCCATGACGATCGGGAAGGTCACCGGAAGCACCCAGATTGCCGGCGCGCCGAGTTGGGCACCCCATATGCCCACCGCCACCATTGCCACCACGTGATCGGGCCCGAGTACCGGGTGCGCCACGCCGGCGAGAAAACCGCCCGAGATGTCGCCTTGGCCTACATGTGCCAGCGTCAGGGCCGGCCACAACAGGCAGGCTAGCGCGAGCATGATCCGCGAGGATCGATCGGGTCCAGAGGTGAATTTGGTCATCATGTCTGTTTCTTTCCAACCGAGTGATGGTTTAAGAGTAGCAGACTCCGCTCTTTGCATCAGCCCACACCAGCCGGCCTAAGGCCGGCGATAAGAACGTTGACGCAAAGGCAGCAAAGGCACGCAAAGTGAAGACCAAAAAAATACTGGTCCAAGTTTGCCAGTCATGAATCCGGCGTGTCGACTTCTACTCGCAGCAGCAGGCACAGCAACCGCATGGCCTGCGTGAGGAGGCCGGCCGGTTAACTTCATTGGTTTTCTTTGCGTTCTTTCTTGCTCTTCTTTGCGTCCTTTGCGACAACGGTTGAATGGCCGGCCGTCGGCCGGCTAAAGCACGCCGCAAGAGCGGCACGCGTTCATCCCACCAGATATTCTTCGATGCGAGGACGCAGATCTTCGGGAATTGACACGGCGCGGCCGGCGTCGAGTGCCATGAAGACGATGGTCTGCTGGATCTTGAGGTGTTCGACGCCGTCCTTTTTGCCGCTGTAGGCAAGCTGCACCGAGGCGCTGCCCAATTTGGGCACCCGCAGCTCGAAACGCAGCGTGTCTCCCATTCTGAGCGGCAACGCAAAGTCGCACTGGATGCTCACCGTCGGCGTACCGATGCGCCGGTCGCGGATGAGATCGGGCAGCGGATGGCTGACGCCGCTGGCGAACCAGTCCTCCATCGTCGCATGCGCGAGATCGAAGAAACGCGGGAAGTAAACGATGCCGGCCGGGTCGCAGTGGGAGAACCGGATCAACTGGTCGTGGATGAAAATTTTATTCACTGCGTAATCGCCCGATCAGGCGCGGCTGGGGAGTCGATTCTGGAAAGCCGGGCTGTGGAACCATCGGGGAGGCCCTGATCGAACTTTCCCTGCACAGCCGGGTCGGGGCTGATCTGCGGAAGTGTCCTCAGCGTCCTGCGCGGGAAGGTTTCGACGGCTGTGCCTTGCTCACGCGCGGCTTCTCGGGTTCGCCGCTGCGCCGTGACACCTGTTTCGCGGTCTCGATTTGCTGAAGCCGGCGCCGGATGATCATCACGGCGGCTTCTTCGGGCGACAGTTTCCTGGCCATATCGGCGTCTCCAAAACGGGGGAGCAGAAAGACAAAACCCCCGACCAATGTCAACCCGAAGGGGGTGTCAGTACACTACGCGTGTCGCATACACGACGGCTTCATTCTACCGGCTGCCGCCGGAGGGGTAAACCCGGGTCATTTCCCGAACGCGGCAATCTCCCCGGTTCATTCCGGGGTCCAGGTGTTAACTTTGCTGGTGATGAGTTGCGCAATATTCCTGTGCAATTCCGACTCCGAAGGAACGATGCCCCACGAATACCACTTGGCGAGCGTGGCAAAGAGCACCTTGCCGCTGTCGCGATCGGTGACGCGCTGCTGGACCTCGAACTCGACAAGGTAAAGGAAGGATTTGTCTTCGGAAAAGTACTTCGAGTTCAGGCGTACCGCCAGCCGATGCGTGCCGCCTTTTTCCAGGTCAGGAAGCGCCGCGATCGGGCCGCCAATCTGCGGGCCGATGAACTTTGCAAGCCGCGCATCCCTCATCATCGGGCCTTCCGTGGTGTACGCCACCGTCAAC
>JBOIFZ010000305.1:0-7403 GCA_050741735.1 Burkholderiales bacterium | reverse complement strand
ACAGCGCGCGCGACGCTGCAGCCTTGGACCTTCTGCAGCGCTTCACTACCAGTAACGTTGCAAAGCTCCACCGGACGGTGAAGCACCAACCACCACCGCGAAGCGGTTTAGTTCAACTAGAAGTAGCAATCCCATTGACGGGATATTTTGCGTCAACTTGACGAATAAACTGGCGGGGTGCATGATAACTACTGGATATATGAACAGTTATCATTTCTGGACACCTCCCAACAGGCCATGAACACACCCGATATCACCGGCTCGGCGAAAAGTCTACTCTTGGACCGCATCCGGGACAAGATTCGCCTCAAGCACTACAGCATCCGAACGGAGACGGCATACGTCGATTGGATACGCCGATACGTCAATTTCCATGACCGGCGTCATCCGCGTGACCTCGGCCCTGACCACGTAGAAGCGTTTCTTTCCCACCTTGCAGTACGGCGCAACGTTGCGGCCTCCACACAGAATCAGGCGAAAAGTGCTTTGTTGTTTCTTTACAAGGAGGTATTGGGGTCGGAGTTGCCTTGGCTCGACAATGTGGAAACCGCCAAGCGCCCGCAACACCTTCCGGTGGTGCTTACCCGAAGCGAAGTCGATGCGGTGCTCAACAGGATGCACGGCACCAACGGGTTGATCGCGCGGCTGCTCTACGGATCGGGCTTGCGCATAATGGAAGCGGCAAGGCTGCGGGTCAAAGACGTCGATCTAGAGCGTTGTGAAATCCTGGTCCGCGACGGCAAAGGCGCCAAGGACCGGGTGACCATGCTACCTTCGAGCCTGGTCGAACCATTGCGTGCCCATCTTGTGCTTGTACGCGAATTGCATGCTCAGGACGTGGCCGCGGGAGTGCCAGGCGTGTATCTGCCTTATGCTCTGGATCGGAAGTATCCGAATGCACCCCGGGAGTGGGCCTGGCAGTATGTATTCCCTTCGGATCGTTTTTCCATCGACCCGCGATCCGACTTGCGGCGGCGCCATCATGTCGATGAACAGAATGTTCAGCGCGCGATGCGTCAGGCGCTACGGGACGCCGGTGTGGCGAAACCCGCCACGCCGCACACGTTTCGCCACAGCTTCGCGACGCATCTGCTGGAATCGGGCCACGACATTCGCACGATCCAGGAACTGCTCGGGCATTCGGACGTGTCTACAACGATGATCTACACGCACGTGCTGAATCGAGGGGGCCGGGGTGTGATAAGCCCGCTCGATGCGCGTTGATTTGAGGGATTCAGCGATTCAGCGAATCAACGATCAGGTGATTGAGGGATCAGGTAATTTGGTGACCAAGTCAAGCGGCATCGCGAGCCGCCCGTCGTTCGATGGCTCAAGCCCCCAACCGCTCAGTCACTGATTCGCCCGGTCACCCTCGCAGCAACTGCACGCTGTGCGCGCAGGCCGGCGGAGAGGTCATCTGGAACGACGGTTTCGCCCGGGTGGTGCTGATCGGCGATGTCGATCATCCCGCCTATTGCCGGGTGGTCCTGAATGCCCACAGGAAAGAGATGACCGACCTCACGGAAGCCGAGCGCGCGCGGCTGATGAAAACAGTGTTCGTCGTGGAGCGCCTGTTGCGCGATCTGCTCAGCCCCGACAAGATCAACCTGGCCAGCTTCGGCAACATGGTGCCGCATCTGCATTGGCACGTGATTCCGCGCTTTGCCGACGATCCGCATTTTCCCAGCCCGGTGTTCGGCAGCAAGCAACGTGAAGGTGCGCGCCCGCTGCCGACCGGGTTTGCGCAGGCAATGCGCGAGCGGCTCGCCAAAGTGCTCGCCTAGGCCTGTCGGCCGGCTGCGCCGAAGAGCGTCCCAGGAAGAGCGTTGACGCAGAGAGCGCGGAGAAAGAAGAAAGGCCGCAAAGGAAAGGCTTTCGAATTGCCATCGTTCGAAAAATTAACCTCTGCGTTCTCTCCGTTTTTCCTCCGCGGCCTCTGCGTCAACGCTTTTGACTTGGAGGTGCAGGAACGGTCAGGCGGGTTCCTGGACCGCGGCCGGCGCCGGCTCTTCGGCGGGAAGGCGGCGGGTCTCCGGAAAAATGACCGAGAAGGTGCTGCCGTGTCCCAGGCTGCTCTGGACATCGAGTCGCGCCTGATGGCGATTGAGCACGTGTTTGACGATCGCCAGGCCCAGCCCGGTACCGCCGGTTTCGCGCGAGCGGCTGCGATCTACCCGGTAGAAGCGCTCGGTCAGGCGGTCGATGTGCTGCGGCTCGATGCCGATGCCGGTGTCCCGCACCGCGAACACGGGATTGCCTTCGCGCCTCTCCCAGTGTATTTCCACCTCGCCGTTTTCCGGCGTATAGCGCACCGCATTGCTGATCAAATTGCCAAAGGCGCTGCGCAACTCCTCGGTGTTTCCCTTGAGCCACACGTTCGATTCGAGCCTAACGCGCAGCTTGTGCCGGCCGGCGGAAAGCGCCATCGCATCCTGGTGCAACGCCTTGACCAGTTCCGGAACGTTGACGTCCTCCTCACGCAGCGGATTCTGCGTGCTCTCCAGTCGCGACAACGTCAGCAGGTCTTCGACCAGCCTGGTCATGCGGCTGGTCTGCTGCGTCATGAGCATGATCGAGCGTTGCGTCATTTCCGGGTCTGGCTTCTTCATGTCGGCCAGGGTTTCGAGAAAGCCGCCGACCACGGTCAGCGGCGTGCGCAACTCGTGCGACACGTTGGCGATGAAATCGCGCCGGGTCGTCTCCAGCCGTTCCCAGCGGGTGATGTCGCGTCCAAGGATGAGTTTCTGCCGGTCGCCGTAGGGAACCAGTTGCACCGACAGCACCATCTCGCCCCGCTCGCGCGAAACCGGCAGCACCAGCGATTCACCAACCTGGCCGGAAGACAGGTGCTCGACGAACTGCGGCTGGCGCAGGATGTAGGTGATCTGCTGGCCGCGGTCGCGTTCGTTGTCGAGACCGAAGTAGTCCTCCGCCTTGGGGTTGCACCACTCGATGCGGTCACCTTCGCCCAGGATCACCACCGCGTCCGGAAGCGCCGCACCCGCGAGTTGAAAGCGCGACAGTGCCTCGCTGAGTTGCACTTCGCTTTGGTCATGGCGCTTGAGCATCCTGAGCAGGTGCGAGTGCACGTACTCCCAGGCCCCGGTGCCTACCGGCGCGGTCTCCGGGCGGGCGTTTTGCAGCCAGCGGTAAAGCGCCGAGAGGTTGAAAAGGTGATGGAAAAGCAGGGCCAGGAGAAGCGTGGAGAGGACCAGCAAAGCGCCCTCGCTGCCGAGAATCGGCCAGGAGACCAGCGCCAGAATGCCGATCAGGACGACGGTGGAGAGGGGTCTGCCCCACATGGACTTCAAGCGTTCCGTCCTCTGGGTTAGCCTGGGCGGATTATCCCAGAATTTGCCGGAGCGGACTCCGGTCGAAGACGCCAGTCGAAGACGCCGGTCAGGCTGCGGAGAAGCGGTATCCGGTGCCGCGCACGGTTTGTACCAGGCGGTCGAGCCGGGTGGGTTCGAGCGCCTTGCGCAGTCGCCGGATATGCACGTCCACGGTGCGCTCTTCGACGAAGACATGGTCGCCCCAAACCTGGTCCAGTAACTGGGTGCGCGAATGCACGCGCTCCGGATGCGTCATCATAAAATGCAGCAAGCGGAATTCAGTGGGGCCCAGCACCACCGGTTCGCCGTTGCCCGAGATGCGGTGGCTGGCCGGATCGAGCTTCAGTCCCCCGAGTTGCACCACGTCGTCGGTCATCTGCGGCGCGCGTCGCCGCAATAACGCCTTGATGCGGGCGTTCAGCTCGCGCGGCGAAAACGGCTTGGTAATGTAGTCGTCGGCCCCGGTGTCCAGGCCCGTCAGCTTGTCCTGCTCGTCGGAGCGCGCGGTGAGCATGATGATCGGCACCGTCCGGGTCCGCTTGTCGGTTCGCAGCCTGCGGGCAAAATCGATCCCGGACTGTCCGGGCAGCATCCAGTCCAGCAACACCAGATCGGGCAAGGCATTCTGGACCAGATTCATCGCCTGCTCGGCGTTGTCGGCGCGCAATGGCTGGTGGCCGGCCTGTTTCAGGTTGTACGCGATCAACTCCTGAATTGCCGGTTCGTCTTCGACCACGAGGATGGTGGCTGCCATGGCTGCTATACCAGTCGGATTTGAGCGTTTGCAATACTATGAAGCAAATGTTACAAGTTCATGACTGTTTTTGACGGGCAGTAGCGGAAAGCGCGGCATGGCCCGGGCGCCCGCCCGCGGCTATGATGCAGTCCGGGGCCCGCATTCCAGGGCATTCGATTCTACGTAAACAAATTTCTGTGGCAGGACTTCAAGCCGGGGCGCCCCGCCCCACCGAGATCAAGCTCCACCAGAAGTCGCGCGTTCTCGAAATCGCGTTCGACGACGGCAAGTCATTCCGACTGGAGTGCGAGCTGTTGCGCGTTTACTCGCCATCGGCGGAGGTGCGCGGCCACGGGCGGGGCCAGGAGGTGCTGCAGACCGGCAAGAAGGACGTCGAGATCACGGCGGTCGAGCCGGTGGGCAATTACGCGGTGCGGCTGGTGTTCAGCGATGGTCACGACACCGGGCTGTACTCGTGGGACTATCTTTACGGTTTTGGCGAAGACAAGGAAAGGTTGTGGAAGGAATATCTGGACCGGATGGCGAAAAACGGCGCCAGCCGCGAGGTCGCACCGGCCGCCGGCCAGTCCCTGCCCAAACCCGGCTGGAAGAGGCTCTGATCTTTGCTGACAAGAATAGCTCTGCGGTGAGCGCTTGAATTTCATGGACAAGAAATCCACCCACTTTGGATATCAGCAAGTAGCAGAGGAAGACAAGGCGAAGAAAGTTGCCGGCGTGTTCCGCTCGGTGGCGCAGCGTTACGACCTGATGAACGATCTGATGTCGGCGGGAATGCACCGGCTGTGGAAGCGCTTCGCGGTGCAAATGAGCGGGGTGAGGGAAGGCGGCCGGGTGCTGGATGTGGCCGGCGGCACCGGCGATCTGTCCGCGCTGTTCGCGGCGCGGGTCGGCTTGACCGGGCAGGTGTGGCTGACCGACATCAACGGGGCGATGCTCGCGCGCGGTCGCGACCGGCTGCTCGACCGCGGCCGCGTCGTGCCGGTGGTGCAGTGCGACGCCGAACGATTGCCGTTCCCGAGCGATTATTTCGATTGCGCGGTGGTGGGCTTCGGGCTGCGCAACATGACGCACAAGGAAACCGCGCTGGCGGAAATGCTGCGTGTGCTGCGCACGGGCGGAAGCCTGCTGGTGCTGGAGTTTTCTCAGGTGTGGGCGCCGCTCAAGCCGCTGTACGACGGCTACTCGTTCAAGGTGCTGCCGCTGCTGGGCAAACTGGTGGCTGGTGATGCGGACAGCTACCGCTACCTCGCCGAGTCGATTCGACGCCATCCCGGGCAGGAAGAACTGAAGCGGATGATGGAACAGGCCGGCTGTGCGCGAGTCGATTACTACAATCTCAGCGCCGGGGTGGTGGCGCTGCACCGCGGCTACAAGATTTGAAGCCGATGCTTGCTGGCGCGTTCGTCGCGTTCGTCAATCACTTGCTCGAGTCCGCCCCGTGGGCGCGCGACAAACTGAGCGTACATGCCGGCAAGACTGCGCTGTTCGACGTATTTCCAGCCCGGCTGGCGTTCGCGGTAGCGGCGGACGGCAGGTTGCAGCCGACGCCACCGGAAGGCTCGCCGGCGGTGACGATCCGGCTCACGCACCTGATGCTGCTCGAGGTGTTGGCCGACGGCGAGGAAGCCTGGCGCAAGGCCGATGTTGCCGGCGATACCGATTTTGCCGCGGCAATTTCCCAAGTCGCGTCCAATCTGCGCTGGGATGTGGAGGACGACCTGAGCCGGGTTATCGGCGACATCGCGGCGCATCGCATGGCGCAGGCCGGACGGGCGGCCGCCGCGTGGCCGAAGCAGGCCGCCGTGAGCATGGCCGAAAACGCCGCGGAGTATCTCACCGAGGAGAAGGCGGTACTGGTTACGCCTTTGCAGGCCGCCGAGTTCATGCACGAGGTAGACGAACTGCGCGATGCCGTGGAGCGCCTGGACAAGCGCATCGAGCGCCTGTCGCGGCAAGTCCACGGCAGATAGAAAAACAAAGGACGCGCGGCGCAATCGCCGTCACCCGTCATGCACCTGCTGCGGCTGTTCAAGATCGTGTACGTCTCGATGCGCTTCGGGCTGGACGAATTCTTCCTCGGCCATGCCCGGGTGCGCGGTTTGCGCCTGCTGACCGCGGGGCTGCTGTTCTGGCGCCGCCTCGAGCGGCCGCGCGGAGAGCGTCTGCGCCTCGCGCTGGAAGCACTCGGGCCGATATTCGTGAAGTTCGGCCAGGTGCTGTCCACCCGCCGCGACCTGATCCCGCTCGACATAGCCGACGAACTGGCGAAGCTCCAGGACCAGGTCCCGCCGTTCGCGGCCGAACAGGTGTTTCAGACCCTGGAGCGCGCCTACGGCAAGCCAGCCTCGGAAGTGTTCGAGCGCTTCGATGCGGCAGCGGTCGCCAGCGCCTCGGTGGCGCAGGTGCATTTCGCGGTACTGCCCGGCGGGCGTGAAGTGGCGGTGAAGATCCTCAGACCGGGGATTGGCCGCATCATCGTCGAAGACATTGCGCTGCTCAACGTCGCCGCGGGGTTGATCGAGCGGCTGTGGAAGGATGGCCGCCGCCTCAAGCCACGCGAAGTCGTCGGCGAATTCGAGAAGCACCTCAACGACGAACTCGACTTGCTGCGCGAGGCGGCGAACGCCAGCCAACTGCGCCGCAACTTCGAGGACTCTCCGCTCCTGCAGGTGCCGGAGATTTTCTGGAACTATTGCAGCAGCCAGGTGATGGTGATGCAGCTCATGAGCGGCACGCCGGTGAGCCATGTCGAAAAACTGCGGGATCAGGGTGTCGACATCCCGAAACTTGCGCGCGCCGGCGTTGAGATATTTTTCACCCAGGTGTTCCGCGACGGCTTTTTCCATGCCGACATGCACCCGGGCAACATCTTCGTCGCGCCGGACGGGCGCTACATCGCGCTGGATTTCGGCATCATGGGCACGCTCACCGAGGTGGACAAGAATTACCTGGCGCAGAACTTCCTCGCCTTTTTCCGGCGCGACTACCGGCGCGTGGCGCAGGTCCACATCGAGTCCGGCTGGATCCCGCCGCTGACCCGCGTGGACGAATTCGAAACCGCGATTCGCGCTGTTTGCGAGCCGATCTTTGACAAACCGCTGAAGGAGATTTCCTTCGGCAAGGTGCTGCTGGGCCTGTTCCAGACCTCACGCCGTTTCAACATCGAGATCCAGCCGCAACTGGTACTGCTGCAGAAGACCCTGCTCAACATCGAAGGTCTGGGCAGGGACCTGGATCCCGACCTGGATCTTTGGAAAACGGCCCAACCCTATCTCGAGCGCTGGATGTCGGAGCAGGTCGGCTGGCGCGGCCTG
>JBOIFZ010000304.1:0-9120 GCA_050741735.1 Burkholderiales bacterium | reverse complement strand
TACGACCGCCAGTTCAACGTCCGGACCCGCAAGGACGGTGCCGCGCCACCCTTCGAAAAGGACAGCACCTTGCTGGTGAACACGGCGGTTTCGCAGGCTCTGGAAGACATGCTGGCCGACGAGCAGTTGCTGGACCTGCTCGCCAAATAGGGATCCAAAAACTCGATGGCGGTTACTGTGAACCTGGCGGGCCGTGGTGTGCTTTTCGACCTTGACGGTACCCTGGCGGATACTGCTCCGGACCTGGGATTTGCGCTGAACCAACAGCGCCTCGCCCGCGGCATGCCTGAATTGCCGATCGAGGCGGTCAGGTCGCAGGCCTCATCGGGCGCGCGTGGACTGTTGAAAATCGGCTTCGGCATCGAACCGGGTCAAAGCGGCTACGACGCCATGCGCGACGAATTCCTGGACATTTACGAAGTCAATCTTGCCCGCAGCACCCGGCTGTTCCCGGGCGTCTCGGCACTTCTGGAGCAGATCGAACGGCGCGGTTTGCCCTGGGGCATAGTCACCAACAAGGCGGAACGATTCACTTTCCCCCTGCTGCGTGCGCTGACCCTGATCGAGCGGGCCGCATGTGTAATCTGCGGAGACACCACGCCGAACCCGAAGCCGCATCCGGCGCCTTTGCTCGCGGCGGCGGGAAAGCTCGGCGTTACGCCACGGCAATGCATTTTTGTCGGCGACGACGAACGCGACGTGCAAGCCGGACATGCCGCGGGGATGCCAGTGGTGGTGGCACGCTACGGCTATCTCGGCAATGGAACACCGCCGGAACAATGGGGCGCGGACGGTTTCGTCGATGCCCCCGCGGACCTGCTGAGCGTTCTTTTCGACGGGGCAATGCGGCCGATCTGATAGAATGGTCCCGACTCCGCTTGAAACGTTCCGGAGCCGGCACCATCCAAGTTCCACATGGGGGCGACCTGGTCTCGACGTGGGTCGCGAAGCAGCGCAGTGCATACCAAGGCCCAGTTACCTTGTTAATACAGCTGGAAAACGTATAGTCGCTAACGACGAACGTTACGCTCTAGCCGCCTAAACCCGGCTGGACTCCGCACCGGTTCTCTCATGGGCCGGGCTGGGCAACCAGCAGCGGAGCCATATACGTGAGATCGTGCTGCCGTGGGTTGCTTATTGCAGCATTAAATCCAAGGTAACTCGCCGCTTCCCAGCCTGTCGGCCGGCGTGGAAGTAGTTAAATCAAATGACCTGACTAAGTATGTAGGACTGCCTGTAGAGGGCTTGCGGACGCGGGTTCGATCGAAGGTTGCCTTTGCCCGTAAGGGTAAAGTGACGGCGGGTGCTCCAGGAAGCATCCGTCGCGGCCGGCGAAGCAATGCCGGTCGGAACGGGGCTCACATCGGTGAAACCTCAAACCGTCTTGCCAAGGACGGAGTGGCAACGCCAAGGGGTAGGAAGAAGGCCAACTTCAGGCCTGCCCTCTAGAGACTCATAGACTCGCCGACCGGCTCTGCCGGCGGGCGGGCACTAGGATCCGGAATATCGGATAACACGCCCCGCATCCCGGGCGACCGGGATGAAGGAATAGTCCAGCCCGCTCCGAAAGGAGTGGAACAACTGTCCCGCCGCCTCCACCAATCAGAACCCCTGGCGTTTTGCTGCGCCAGGGGTTATTTTTTTGCCATGGGAGGCCGCGAAAGTTCTCTACTGCCGGGACACAGCAGTTTTTTTGCTCGCGTAATACGCTGCCACTTTTTCCTGTAGTTTCGGTACGGCCGCAAGCCCGGCCTTTTCGCCCTCGATGATGGCGTAGTTGCGCGAGTCGAAGTTGGCCGAGTTCAGGTTGGTGATGTCCGGAACCACAACGATGTCGGCGCGGGTGAGTTCCTGGCTGGCGATGGTCCGCCCCATGATCACGAAGGTCTGCATCAACACGTCGATCGTATCGCGCAGCCTGGCAAGCTTTGGCCGGTCGGAAATGTCCACGGCGATTACGATATCGGCTCCGAGGTCGCGAGCGGTCTTTACCGGAACAGGGCTCACCAGGCCGCCATCCACATACTCCCGGCCATTGATCTTCACCGGCTGAAAAATGCCGGGCACGCTGCTCGAGGCGCGCACGGCCATGCCGGTATCGCCGCGCTCGAAGACGACAAGCTCGCCGGACTGCAGGTCGGTTGCCACTACCGCCAGGGTGCGGTTAAGCGCTTCGATGTGCCGGTTCTGAACCGCGTTGTTGACAAAATTCTGCAGCAATTGACCTTTGATGAATCCGCGGTTCGGCAAGACCCAGTCGCTGACCGTTCCTTCGTCCATTGAAAGCGCTACACGCTGCAGATCGAATCCGTTGTAACCGCCGGCGTAGAGCGCCGCGACGACGCTGCCGGCACTGGTACCGACGATGATGTCGGGCGTGATCGCATGCGATTCGAGCGCCTTGATCACCCCGATATGGGCAAAACCCTTGGCAGCCCCGCCGCCGAGCACGAGCGCGATTTTTGGCGGCGGTGGCGGCTCCGGCGAAGTGATTTCCTCTCCGACGGGCGCAACGACAGGAGGCGCTGAAGGCGTGGCTGCGCAACCGGCGAACATCGCAAAAGCCAGAGAAGCCAGCGTGGTTTTGAATGACATCGGTGCGGATTTCTTCCGGCAAATACCGTGGCAGGAAACGAGAGGGGAATTACGCAGCGTTCGACTATTCGCGCGTCAATTGGCCGGTCGAAAGTGTTTCGTGAAAGACCCGTTGGGCGCAGTCGGCGCACCTGCCGCAGCAGCTCGCCATACCCAGACGGAGTTCGCTCAACGAACGGGCACCGCCACCTACCGCGCCGCGGATCTGGCTTTCGGTAATACCGTTGCAAAAGCAAACGTACATGGCTGAGCTGTCGATGGGAAGCGGACGTGATACTAAAACACAATGAGAATGATTGTCCATAATCAGGCTAAAGATGCTGGAAGTGTTAGCCCGTGTCCGTACTCATACCAGCCATCACTACCACGCAATAGGCGACTTCATCGGCATGCGTCTGGAGACCGATCACGTGGTCGCATCCGCAAATGACAAGCCCCGCCTTGCGGCGGGGCTTGCGTAAAAAAATCCGAAGACGGCTTCTACTTTCCGGGCAACATGCGGAGAAACACCTGGTCACGATCGAACAGCAGATGCTTCAGCGCCGCCGCCACGTGGATCACAACCAGCGTAATCAGAAGCACCGCGGTTACGCCGTGGATGCCCTGCAGGAAATCGTAGATAACCTTGTCCTCCCACCCCATCGGCGGGATTTTGAACAGGCCGAAGTACGTTACACCATACTTGGTGAACTGGGACGCCGAGAATCCGGACAAAGGCATCAGAATCAGGCACAGGTACAGCAGCGCATGGCTCAGCTTCGATGCCTGCACCTGCCAGGCGGGCACGCTCGACGGCAGCAGCGGCGGGGGATTCCTGAAACGCCACCACAGGCGGATCAGCACCACGATTGCCGTCGTCACTCCGATCGATTTGTGCAAGTTGTAAAAGAAAGCACGTTCGGGCGTGCCGCGCGGGATATCGGTCATGTACAAACCGAGCCCGATCATCGCCAGAACGAGAATCGCGACGATCCAGTGCAACGCGATCGCGGGTGTGGAATAGCGCCGAAAAACGTTGTTACTCATGTCTGACGATCCTCCCTTTGAACCTGCATGCGCACGTCATCAACGCGCGTATGCTACGCGGCCGTTATTGGATAACAACCCCCCAGGGCCGCGTGCCCACCGGGATATCCTTGATCTTCGTGTTGGACTTCGTGTCGATCACAGACACCGAGTCCGAGCGGCCGTTGGCGACATAAAGTTTGCTCCCGTCCGGCGTGATGGCCATGTTCCAGGGGCGCTTGCCCACCTCGATGGTGGCGATGATCTTGTTGGTTGCAGTGTCGATGACGGTCACCGTCGCGTCCTTGCCGTTGGAAATGTAGACGCGGCTGCCGTTGGGATGGACCGTCACGCCGTTGGAAAACTGCCCGCCGGGGATGGTGGCAATGAGCGTGTGATTGGTCACGTCGAGCGCATGGACGGTGCTGGCATACTCGGCCGCGGTATAGGCTACATTGCCGCCTGGCAGGAAAGCAATGCCGCGCGGACGTTTGCCCACGGGAATTTCGGCGACTTGTTTGCGTTGCGCCACATCGATGACGTCGATCTGCGAGGCCTCCTCGGCGCTGGAATACACCCACTTGCCGTCTGGACTGAATACCGCATGCTCCGGATTCTTGCCATTCACCTTCACCAGAAACTCGCGCTGGTTGGTCCTGGTGTTTATAAAGGCAATCGAGTTGCTTAACTCCACGGCGGCGATCACCCACACGCCGTCCGGGGAAATGCCGATACCCTCCGGGGATTCGCCCAGCGCCACCGTGCCGACCGTCTCGCCCTTTTCGATGTCGATGATGTCGAGCGCATTGTTGGGCTGGTCGCTGACGTAAATGAGTTTGCCGTCCTTAGACAGCGCCATTCCGCGCGGCTTCCTGCCTGCCGGGATTTCCCGGACCACCTGGTCTGTAGCGGTGTCTATGACGCTGAGCGTCCCGCTTTCCTCGTTGGCCACATAGGCAAAGGGCGCCGCACATGCCGCTATTGACGCCGTCAACAGTAATGCTGCCGCGGCCTGGAAATACTTGTTATTCATCCTGGTTTTTCCCCGATTGTTGGATCAGATTGTCAATGCCCGCATTAAGGAGATGCTCAACCCGCTGACGCTGCTTGGAACCGTACCGACACCGAAAAGTTCGCGGGAAGTTTTCCCGAATCCGGCGTGGGAAAGTCTTGCCGACTGCAGCTCAGCCGGCTTCCCGATGATTCTCCTCGATTTCGCCGCCGGCCGCGATCAGCCCGTGGCTCAAGGCGACGCGCACCACCTGCGCGGTATTGCTTACGTCGAGCTTGTGCTTGATGTTGGACTGGTAGTTGGCGACGGTCTTGTAGGACAGGCACAGGATCCGGGAGATCTCCTGGAGCGAATGTCCCGCCACCAGCAGCCTGAACACTTCGAACTCGCGCGCAGAGAGTGCGTCGATCGGATTGTCGCGCCCGGCCAACATCTGCATCGCCAGTTCCTGCGCCATCTCGTGGCTGATGTAGAGCTTGCCGGCGGCCACCAGCCGCACCGCCTCCACCAGCACTTCAGGCGCCGCGGACTTGGTGACGTATCCGCGCGCGCCGGCCTGCAGCGCGCGAGACGAGAACACCGTGTCCTCGTGCATGCTGAACATCAGGATCTTCGCTTCAGGCAAACGCGCGACGATGCGCCGTACCGCCTCGATACCGCCCAACCCGGGCAGGTTGATGTCCATCACGGTGACATCCGGCTGCAGTTCGCACACGATGCGGTAAGCCTCCTCGCCGCTGGCGACCTCGGCAATCACCGAGATGTCCTCGGTGCGCTCGAGCAACCGGCGGTAGCCTTCACGCACCACGGCGTGGTCATCGACCAGCACAACCCGCACTACCGGGCTTGTCCGTCCTTCGTTCATTTCTTTCCCTTTGCCGGAATCACGGCTTTCACATGCACGCCCCGACCGGACGCGCTTTCCAGTTCGAATTGGCCCGCCAGCGCTTCCACTCTTTCGCGCAGGCCCACCAGCCCCAGTCCCCGGAGTCTCTGCGACGGGTCGAAGCCTTTGCCGTTGTCGCTGAAACTGAAGCGCACTTCTTGCGCCGCGCGCGTCAAGGATACGGCGACCTGCGTCGCATCGGCGTGCTTGGCCACGTTGGTCAGGCATTCCTGCACCAGCCGATAAAGCGTGATGTTGGTCTGCTCGTCGAGATCGTCGAGCTCTCCCTCCGCGGTGAACGTGCAGCGCACGCCGGCGTGGCGGCGCTGCCATTGCTCGACACTGTACTGCACCGCGGAGCGCAGCCCGAGTTCGTCGAGCGCCACAGGACGCAGCCGCTGCATCAGGCTGCGCACCACGTCGTAGACCTGGCTCGACACCTCGATGATGGACAGCGCGCTGCGGTGTATCTCGGCGAAGGCCGCGCTGCGATCACGGATGGTGACCGCGTCCACCTTGATCGCGTTCAGGCTCTGCCCCAGTTCGTCGTGCAGCTCGCGCGCCAGGTTGCGCCGCTCCTCCTCCTGTACCTGCATGGAACGCTGCGACAGGCGGCGGTTTTCCTCCAGCGCGCCGGCCAGCTTGCTCTGCATCAGGGTGACTTCGGTGATGTCGGTGATGTAGACGTGCAGCTCCGGTTCCCGTGAAGGCGACAGCCTTGCGCTCAGCTTTGCCACGACCTGCACCGGGACCCCGTCGCGGTTCCTGAGCTGCAGCATCGGGAATTCGATCTTTTCGCCGCGCAGCAGCCGCTCGCGATGTGTCTCCCAAAGATTGCGCTCGGCATAGAACTCTCCCAACTGGTGGCCGTTGAGATCGCCCGCTGTCTCAAAGCCGAGCAATCGCGCTGCGCTCGGGTTGGCGAGTTTGACCTGTCCGGTCGTGGTCGCCAGCAGATTGCCGGACAGGTTTTCCATGAACAGCGTCCGGTACTGCTCTTCGCTTTCCACCAGCGCCTGCTGTACGACAAGCCGCAGCGTCACCTGCTCCATCGCCTGCCTGGAGCGCCGCCAGGAAAACCACGCCAGCGCCACTGACATTGCCAGTATCGTGACCGGCAACTCGTCGAGCTGATAGGCCTCGTGCGGCACCGTCCACGAGGCGAGCCGTTCGTTCAATTCGAACAGGCTGGCAAGTATGTAAGTCGCTGCCGTGACCACGCCGACCACCAACAGGTCCCTGCGCATTGAGGGCCTGAAGAAGTTGGCGAGCGGCGTCTGAAAGCTTTGCGTGAGTGCGTTCATGGGAGTGACGGCTGATATTGCCGGAACCGCGGGGTATTGGAACTGTAGCAGCCTATATAATGGAAGGCACCCACCCTCGCCAAGAGAAATTTTCTCGACGGACGCACTATGCGCCGGCCGCTGCCGCTTCGGCCAGTCGGCCCGGGCGCGCCTTCAGGACGTTTCGCGATGCGGTCGCGAAGCCTGTCCATGGACGCGTGGGCACGGCGAAACGGCACCGCGGACGACCCCGCCCAATGGCAACTTGGGAATTTTTCCCGGTTGGGTTGGGAGGCCGTCCCTGACGCCCCGTCTGCCGCCACTCTTAGATTCTCGGTCTTGATGTAAAGCGCAGGCTCGCGTGCCGGAACTCGCTTCCAAGGGAGGAGAGCGGGTTTGTACCCGCTCGACGATCACCTGGAAAAGGTGAAAGGAAAACAGATGGTCGTTCGACTGCAACCGGCTTCTCGGGCGCGCCTCGCCTTCGCCGTAACCGTGGCACTGTCCGGCGGTTTGGCCCACGGCGCCGAAGAGAATCCCGCAGCGGCGCTTGAGGCGCCGACCATAGAAATCATTGGCACCACCCCTCTTCCCGGGATCGGGGTGCCGGTCAACCAGGTGCCGGCGAATGTCCAGGCCGCTACCGGTGCCGAAATCCAGAAACAGAAAACTTTGGACCTCTCCGAATTCCTGGACAGCAACCTTGGGAGCGTCACGCTCAACAATGGGCAGAACAACCCGTTCCAGCCCGACGTCAATTTCCGCGGTCTCTCCGCCTCGCCGCTGCTGGGCACGCCCCAGGGATTGTCTGTGTTCATGGACGGGGTACGGATAAACGAGCCGTTTGGCGACGTGGTGAACTGGGATCTCGTCCCGCAGAACGCAATATCCACGATCAATCTTATCCCCGGCTCGAATCCGGTGTTTGGCTTGAATACGTTGGGCGCTGCGCTCTCGGTGAACACCAAGTCCGGCTTCCAGTATCCCGGCGCCTCGGCGTCGATCTACGGTGGGTCCTGGGGCAGGAAAGCGGCGGAAGTCGAGTACGGCGCGCACGGAGAGGACACGGACTTCTTCCTCGCCGGCAACATCATCGACGAAGATGGCTGGCGCGACTATTCCACGAGCCGGATAAAGACGCTATTCACCAAGCTCGGCTGGGAACGCGAGGATACCGACTTCGACCTGTCGTTGATGCTCGCCGACAACAAACTGGAGGGCACACAGGCGTTGCCGGTGGGCTGGCTGGATACGCCCGAACAGGCCTACACCTGGCCCGATCGCAATGAGAACCGGCTCGCGTTTCTGAACGCCCGCGCCAGCCATTTCTTCGGCGATGACAGACTGCTCGCCGGCAACGTCTACTACCGCCGCTACACCAACGATAACTTCAGCAGCAACGTCAACGACGACTGCGCCGACCCGTTGGTGAACCCGGGCCTTTGCGCCGGGGGCATCCCCTCGGGTGAACCGCAAGCCATCGATGACAGCAGCGAAATCAAGACCACCGGCTACGGCGGCTCGGCGCAGTTGACGCTCCTGAATGATCTGGGCGGGAAGAAGAATAATTTCACGGTGGGCGCCAGCGCCGATCTCGGCAGGACCGACTTTTCCCAATCGGAAGAAGACGCCGACTTTACCGCCGCGCGCGGAACGGTCGGCACCGGAGTTTTTTCCATCGAGACCGATGTAAGGACAACCAACGACTACTACGGTCTTTATCTCACCGATACCTATTCGTTCAACGAGCGGTGGCACCTGACTTTTTCGGGCCGCTACAACTGGGCGAACATAACGATCGAGGACAAGACCGGTCTTGAGCCGGCGCTCAACGGCGACCATACTTTCAAACGCTTCAATCCGGCGGCGGGCCTGAATTTCAATCCAGCACCCGCGCTCTCGACTTACCTGGCCTACAGCGAGGGCATGCGCGCACCGACTCCGGTGGAACTGACCTGTGCCGATCCTGCCGCCCCGTGCCGCCTGCCCAACAACTTCCTGGCCGACCCGCCCCTTGAGAAAGTGGTCTCCAGGACCATGGAGGCCGGTGCGCGTGGCCGCCGGTCCGAGGCGCTGGGCTGGAACGCAGCGGTCTATCGCACCGACCTGGACGACGACATCATCTTCATTTCCAGCGGTGGAGCGGTCAATGCGGGCTTTTTCCAGAATGCCGGCAAGACCCGCCGGCAGGGCCTGGAACTGGGCATGGACAGCCGCATCGGCAAGCTGGGCCTGGCGGCGAATTACGGTTATATCGACGCCACCTTCGAATCGGCGCTGACGCTCAACAGCCCCGTCAATTCTTCGGCGGATCCCGGTACCGGGGATATACAGGTTTC
>JBOIFZ010000303.1:0-7069 GCA_050741735.1 Burkholderiales bacterium | reverse complement strand
AGCGCGTTGTGATCACCGAGGTGGCGGCGTTCATCACGATCATCGGCGTCTTCGATTCCGTTGCCAGCGGCGCGACCGCCAGCGCGTTCGGAGTCAGCCCGAAGCCCGCCAGAAAATCCACCTTGTCATTAACGATCAGTTGCTGCGCCAGGCGCTTGGCGATGTCCGGCGCCGCGCCGGAAGTGTCCCGGACGATCAGCTCGATCCTGCGGCCGGCGACCGTGTCCCCGTTCGCCCTCATGTAGGCCCGCGCGCCGTCGAGGATTTGGCGGCCGATGTCAGCAAAGGGGCCGCTCATTTCCAGTACCATGCCGACCTTGATCGGCTCCTCGGCCCGAACCGGCGCGACCGCAAAGGCGGCGCCCACAATGGCCGCTGCGCCGAACATGCATGACTTCCCCGTTGACATCGTCTTCTCCTCCGGACTGCGGTTTGTGCTTCGCATCGCCGCGAAGGCGGATGCTTTGCGTTTATCGTATCACTCAAATCCCGGTTGACACCGCACCTCGCGATGACCTGAAATGCCCCGTGAATCAAACGAATCTGGAGGAGCATCATGAGCAAACGCACTGCGCCGCCGTTCCGGGCGGACCACGTCGGCAGTTTCCTGCGGCCCAGGGAGCTGCTCGATGCCCGCGACCAGTTCCAGAAAAAGGCCATCTCGAAGGCCCGGTTGCGGGAGGCCGAGGACAAGGCTATTCGCGACATCGTGAAATTCCAGGAAGACCTCGGCTTGCAGGGCATTTCCGACGGGGAATTCCGGCGCACCTATTTCCATATCGACTTTCTGGAGCAACTCGACGGCGTCGAGACGCGGGGGGGTATCGCTGCGAGCTTCCACGGCAAGGCCGGCGAGGTGAACTTCGCTCCGCCGGTTATGCACGTCACCGGCAAGCTTCGCCATGCACGGCCGATCCAGTTGGAGGACTTCAAGTTCCTCAAGTCGGTTACCAGGCGCGTGCCGAAAGTGACCATTCCCTCGCCCACCATGTTGCATTTCCGCGGCGGGCGCGCCGCCATCAGCAAGGAGGCCTACCCGGACATGGAGGCCTTCTACGACGACGTGGCCCGGTGTTATCGCGAGGAGCTCAAACAGCTCGGGGCGGCGGGTTGCACCTACGTCCAGCTCGACGACACCAATCTCGCCTATCTCTGCGATCCGAAGATGCGCGAGGGCGCGCGCAGCCGCGGTGACGACCCGAACGGACTGCCGCGCCGTTACGCAAGGCTGATCAACGCCGCAATTGCTGACCGGCCGGCGGGAATGACGGTGTGCACCCACCTGTGCCGCGGCAACTTCAAGAGTGCCTGGGTGGCCGAAGGCGGATACGAACCGGTCGCCGAAGTGCTGTTCAACGATCTCCGGGTGGACGGTTATTTCCTCGAGTACGACGACGAGCGTTCCGGGGATTTCTCTCCGCTCCGGTTCGTGCCAAAGGGCAAGATCGTGGTTCTCGGCCTGGTGACCACGAAGGTCGGCGACCTTGAATCCAAGGACGATCTCAAGCGCCGGATAGACGAAGCCGCGGGCTACGTACCGATGGAGCAGCTTTGCCTGTCGCCGCAGTGCGGATTCTCGAGCACGGTGCACGGCAACGAGATTGCGCGCGAGTCGCAGGCCGCGAAGCTGAGACTGGTGGTCGAGACGGCTCAGGAGGTTTGGGGGACTGCGTAAGCCGGCCAGGAGCCGCCTTTACCAAGGACCCCTGGTCACCTCGCTGGCGGTCCAGCGCTCGCCTTGCATCCGCTACTTGAATTCGTGCAGCGCGATGCGGTTTTTTGCGATGAAATCCCAGTCGTATTGAACGCCGAGGCCCGGCCCCGCCGGCACCGCTACGCAACCATCCTTGCCGATTGCCTCCAACTGGTCCGAATAGTCGCACTTGTATACCGGCGGCACCGCGTTCGGCGTGCCGGGTCCGACCAGCGCCATCTCGTAGTAGTTGCTGTTGCGTATTGCCGACATGCAATGGCGGTGTGCCGGACCGCAGGCATGGATCTCGGCGTCGATGCCGAAGGACTCTGCCAGATGCGCGATTTTCATGCAGCCGGTGATCCCCAGGTCGTACTCGGGGTCGACGCGCAGGTAGTCGGTGCCGCCGGCCACCAGGAAGTCCGCCTTGGGCTCCACCCCGCGGACATGCTCGGTCTGCAGGAGCGGCGTCTTTATCATCTCGCGCAGCTTCTTGTGCGCGAAGGCCGAGGTACCGCTGTCGCGGAACGGATCCTCGTACCAGAAGTAATCGGCTTCGTCGCAGGCTCGGCCGACGTAGAGCGCATCGGCGAAGGTGCGCAACTGGCAGGCCGGGTCGATCATCAACTCCATTTTTTCGCCCACGCGGCTACGCACGTACAGAAGGTTCTCCGCCTCCTCGCGCTTGTTGCCTTCGTTCCAACCGTGGATCTTGAACGCGCGGAATCCCATCGCGTAGCACTGCACGGCGAAATCGCCGTAGGCCTCCTTGGACGAAAGCACGCCGTTGCGGTCGCCCATGTAGGTGCTGGCGTAGGCCGGCAGGCGTTTGCGGTAACCGCCCAGCAACTCGCTCACGGATGCGCCGAGCTTCTTGCCCGCAAGGTCCCAGAGCGCGATATCGATGGGCCCGTGGCCCATGTGGTCGAACTGGCGCGCCTCGCGCTTGAGATCATCGTAGATGCCCTCGCGCTCCTCGGCTTCGCGCCCGATGAGATAAGGCGCCAGCATGATCGTCTGTCCGAGCGCCGAAGGCGATCCAACCCAGTGCGTGACGTACTCCCCGCGCAGGCCGTTGTCGGTCATGATCGCCACCGCGTATTTGGTCAGTCGCGTCGTTGCGCCTTTCTTGCAGCCCAGCGCGCCGATTCCACCCCCGCCCGCCGCGCCGAGATTCTGCGCGTCGAACTGGAATACGTGGAGTTCGACTTTGATTATCCGGCTCATCTTCTCTCCCCCTTGTTTGCAGGTCAGTTTCAACTGTGGGCGGTATCCTATCAGCGCCGCGCTTCCGCTGCCATCCGCGAGGCGGCTGGAATGCGTCGGTTGGTCCATGTGCGGATGATCACGCAACTTTGAGCAGTTTCGGGCGGTTATGATCATCAGTGGCACGTGCCGGTGCTTGGCGTGATAATTTTCCATAGTCTTCGGACATCGCTGCGTACCCCGCGGCGGACGGGAAATTCTTCCGATAGGCGGCAGCCGCGAGGCTGTGCGCGCCCCCCTCTATGTTAAGATGGCGCGCCCTTATGGCGAGAAGCGAGTTGCGTGATGCAGGTAGAGGGAAAAAAGCTGTCTGAGCGCATCGGCCTCACGCGTTTCATTCGCGATCTCAGATACAACCGCCATCGTACGCGCCAGCTTGTCGGCATTTCGTTCCTCATATTGCTCACGATCGTCGGCGTACCGACGAATGCCGACATCTACTTTTTCGGCGTGGCGGTTGCGACGCTGGGAATCGCGGTGCGGATGTGGGCATCGGGGCACGTGAAGAAGGACAAGATGCTCGCCACAAGCGGACCGTACGCGTACGTGCGCCATCCGCTCTACGTCGGCAATCATCTTATTTCTTTCGGCTTCTGTTTGGCCTCGGGCCTATGGTGGAGCTTCTTCGTGTGGATCGCACTCGGGATCTTTTACTATCCCCAGACCATCGCCCACGAGGATAAACTGCTCGCCCGACTCTTCCCAGACGATTGGGAGGCTTGGAGCAAAGAAACACGCGCGCTGATCCCGCGGCTCAGGCCGTATCGTTCCGGCCAAAACTCGGAATGGTCGTTCAGGCAGAGTCTGCGCCAGAATGGCGAGCCGATCATCGCGGTTCTGCTGTTCCTCGGCTTGTACATTCTGTACGGGCCGCTCTCGTAACGCTCCTCCCATGCCCGCCCCGCTCGACATCGCGACCGAGCGCGCGCTGATCGAGTGGATCGAAGCCCGAATCCGTGCCGGGCAACCGGCGCACGCGAGCGGTTACCAGAGCCCCGTTTATCTCTACGAAAGCGAGGGCCGTCGTTTTATCGTAAAAGCGGCGGCGGGCGGCGGCGTCGCGGGCCGGCTACGGCGCTGGATGCTGCGTCGAGAGTACGACGCGTATCAACGGCTCACGGGCTTCGCCGGCAGCCCGCGATGTTACGGATTGATCGACGGTCGCTATCTGGTGCTGGAATTCATCGACGGTCTCGCGCTACGGAGCGGGCAGATCGACGATCGACACACCTTCTTCGATACACTGTTCGCGCATATCAGTGAGCTGCATCGGCGAGGCGTGGCGCACGCGGATCTCAAGAGCAGGGAAAATCTCCTCGTGATCGGCGGTCGCCTGCCTTGCCTGGTGGACTTCGGCGCAGCCATTGTGCGCAAGCCCGGATTTGCACCGTTCAACCACTTTCTCTACGAACTTGCCCGGCGCTTCGACTTCAATGCCTGGGCCAAGCTGAAGTACCAAGGCCGCATGGAGGAGCTTACGCCGGAAGACAGCCCGTACTACCGACGCACGGTAATAGAAATAGTTGCGCGCGCGATTAAGCGGTCTTACTTGCGGCTCAAACGCCGCATTGTCGGCTGGGCGGAGAAAAAACGCGAAAAGGAGCTCTGATGCCGCGCAAGCTCGGGGTGTGGCTGCCGCCGCGGCATGACAGAGGTCCGGGCAGACGCCGCTTTCCTGTGCTCTACGACCTGGTCGGCTTCTCCGGCTCCGGTCTCGCGCACACCAACTGGAAACCGTTCGGCGACAACGTGCAGGAGCGCGGGGCACGGCTCATTCGCGAGCAGAAGATGGGGACGGCGATCATCGTCTTTCCGGACTGCTTCACGGCGCTCGGCAGGAAACGCTAACCTTGATCTGAACAAACGCTTGGCAACCGTGACCCAGTGTAATACGATGGCGCATTCGCGGTATTACATCGGAGACCTGCATGACCCTTACCGTCCGCCTGCCTGATCGCGTCGAGAAGGAACTCGCCGAGTATTGCGTCAAGAACCGTCTCACCAAGAGTGAGGCCGTAAAACTTGCTCTGCAGGAACTGCTGCGGACGCCCGAATCGGGCACGGTCGGCCTGAGCCATCCGTATATTGGTTGCGACACCCGGCAAGGGGATGTCGCGCGCCATACCAAGCGCCTGTTGCGCGAGCGCTTCCGCGGCAAACGGAAGCGTGGCTAACGTACTCGTCGATACCGGGTTTCTCGTTGCCCTTGGGCGCAAATCCGACCCGCTGCACGTCGGGGCGAGGGCTTTCTTTCTACGGGAAATCGGCCCGCTCATTACCGTTTCCCCGGTGATAGTAGAAACCTGCTTTTTCCTGGATCCCAAAGCCAAGATCGAACTTCTCGACCTGGCTCAATCGCCGAGACTGCGGACACTCGAACTACCCGTTGATGCCTATGGCGAAGTCAGCGCAACCATCCGGAAATATGCTGACCGGGATATCGATCTTGCTGACGCAGCGCTGATCTGGCTGGCGAACCGCACGGGCGTCCGGCCTATCCTGACCACCGACAAGGCCGATTTTGGCATTTACCGCCTCAAGAGCGGCAAGCGCTTCGAGCTGGTGAAGTGGTCCGGACGTTGAATCGCGTCCGGCGTGGACCTGCCACTATCGCACGACCTCAACAGACCCCTCAATACCACCCATGGCCCTCAAACACCCCAAAGGCCCCGCCGGCACGCTGGTCGCGCTGGAGCATACTTCGAAGATACTCATGGACAACCCGCTCGGCGATCCGCATGTGCGCAAGCTCGCGCTATGGCTGCCGCCGCATTATGACGATGGCCCGCGCAGGCGCCGCTTCCCGGTGCTCTATGACCTGGTCGGTTTTACCGGCTCCGGTCTCGCGCACACCAACTGGAAGCCGTTCGGCGACAACGTCCCGGAGCGCACGGCGCGGCTCATTCACGAGCAGAAGATGGGGCCGGCGATCATCGTCTTTCCGGATTGCTTCACGGCGTTGGGCGGCAACCAGTACGTGAATTCGTCCGCGATCGGCAATTACGCCGACTATCTCACGCGCGAGATCATTCCCTTCGTCGATCGCGAGTTCCGCACGCTCGCGAGCCGCGAGCATCGCGGCTGCTTCGGAAAATCATCGGGCGGCTACGGCTCGATCATCCACGGCATGAAGTACGCGAAATACTGGGGCGCCATCGCCGATCATTCCGGCGACGCGTATTTCGATTGTGTTTATTGGCACGACTGGCCGAACACGCTCAACGAGCTCGCCAAGCATCGCGCGCCGAAGCGAAAAGCCGGCGCCTACGACGCGCGCGGCGAATCAAGCCGCAAAGGCCTCGCCGAAGGCCTGGACGACGGGCGCATCAAGCGCTTCCTCGCGCAGGTGTGGAAAAAGGAAAAGCTTACGACCGCGGAAGGCCACTGCATCATGAACCTGTGCATGGCGGCCACCTACGATCCGGACCGAAAAGCGCCGCTCGGCTTCCGCGTGCCGTTCAACCTCGAATCGGGTGAGGTCATCGAACGGCGCTGGAGAAGGTGGCGCGAGCACGACCCGATCCATCTCGTCGCGAAATACCGGGACAACCTCAAGTCGCTGCGCGGAATCTACATCGATTGCGGCTGGCGCGACCAGTATCACATCCACTACGGCGCGCGCATCCTGTCGAAGCGGCTCGCCGCGGCCGGCATCCGGCACACCTACGAGGAATTCGACGACGACCACTCAGATATCGATTACCGGATGAATGTGAGCCTCCCGTTCCTCTACAGGGCGTTGAAGCCCTAAAAGGCTATAAAGAAACTTCCAAATTGCGCTTGGCGCGAATGACCAGATCAGGTCGTTTCCGGGCGTCAACGTTCGGACACCGCTTGTCAAATCAAGTCGGAATCACTGCGCTTACTGGCCATCGACGTCACAGTATCGAGGCCGATCTCTCTCCCTGTTCTTCCTTTGCGCCCTTTCTTGCTCTTCTCTGCGCACCCCTCAAGGGCACCCGTCGAGCGGGTATAGAAAGTAAGGTACTGAACCGAGTGTCGTCGTGGTGAGACATTCGTTTCATATTCTCTATGTGTGCTCTGTAGTGCAAATTTAGACTTTGTGGTGCCCGATCCAGGCGGCGGAACAAGGCGAGGGCGGATGTTAAG
>JBOIFZ010000302.1:0-6064 GCA_050741735.1 Burkholderiales bacterium | reverse complement strand
GCCTCTTCGATTCGCAGCGCCTCGTTCCACTTGGCCATGCGTTCGGAGCGCGCGAACGATCCCACCTTGAGCTGGCCGGCATCCCAGCCGACCGCGAGGTGGACGATGGTGACATCCTCGGTCTCGCCCGAGCGGGCTGAGACGATGGTGCCCCAGCCGGCGCGCTTGCCCGCATCGAGCGCGGCCTTGGTCTCGGTGACGGTGCCGGCCTGATTGGGCTTGATCAGCACCGCATTGCAGGCGCCGTCGGCGGCCGCGTTCTTCACCCGCTTGGCGTTGGTGACCAGAAAATCATCGCCGATGATCTGGACCCGGTTTCCGGCGGCAGCGGTGAATTTCTTCATGCCTTCGGCATCATCTTCGGCAAGCGGATCCTCGATGGAAACGATCGGGTAGCGCGCGAGCCAGCCGAGCAGCAATTCGCACAGGTCGTCGCTGTCGAGTTCGCGGGACTCCAGTCCGAGCCGGTAACGTCCGTTGCGGCCGAACTCCGAGGCGGCGACATCGAGCGAGATGCCGATATCTTCGCCGGGACGGTAGCCGGCGCGCGCGATCGCCCGCGTCTGCATGGTCAGCGCCTCTTCGTTGGAGGCGAACGCGGGCCAGAAGCCGCCCTCGTCGGCGACCCCCTGCAACTTTCCCGCTTCCTTCATCAATTCGCCGGCGGCACGGTAGACCTCTGCCGTCATCGCGAGCGCGTCGTCGAAGCTGCGTGCGCCCAGTGCCATCACCATGAAATCCTGGATGTCCACGCGTCGTCCGGCGTGCACGCCGCCGCCGAAGATCTGAATCTCCGGCAGCGGCAGGCGCACGCTTTTCCCCTGTGCGAGGTAGGCGTACAGCGGCATGCGGTGCGCGCCGGCCGCGGCGTGCAGTACCGCCATCGAAGTGGCGATCATGGCGTTGCCGCCCAGCCGTGACTTGCCGGGAGTGCCGTCGAGCGCGATAAGCTCGTCGTCGATCGCGGCCTGCCGAAGCGCGTTGCGTCCGATCAGCAGCCGGGAAATTTCGTGGTTTACCTGCCCGATCGCCTTGCTTACACCCATTCCGCCGAATATCGTGCCGCCGTCGCGGAGATCCACCGCCTCGTTGGATCCGCGCGAAGCGCCCGCCGGCGCGATTGCGCGTCCCGTGACTCCGGCTGCAAGTTGAACTTCCACTTCCACGGTCGGGCGCCCGCGCGAGTCCCACACCCGCCTGCCATGCACCCTGGTGATCGTCGTTCCGGTCATGTCCGGCTCAAACCGTCAGTTCAATCCGATTTCCATCAGGATCGAGGACCACAGCCTCATAGTAGCCATCTCCCGTGACCCTCGGCCCATCCACGACCGTGTATCCATCCGCACGCAACCGTCGGGTGAGCCCGTCCACGGCCTCGCGCGATCCGGTCGAGAGCGCGAGATGCGCTAGCCCGACGATGCTGCGGCTGCGGTCCGCATCGGCGAGATCGGGCAGGCGCATCAGTTCCAGGCGCGCACCGGAAGCAAAGTTCAGAAAACAGGATTCGAACGGCCGCTTCGAGCTGGCGTACCTGGCACCCGCGGTCACTGCAAAGTAGGTCTCGTAGAAGGACTTGAGCTGCTCCAGGTCACGGGTCCAGATCGCCACATGTTCGATGTGCATGTCGTGCCTCACCTGTTCCAGGTGGCGATGTCACGCTGCCAGGCAGCCCGCACGTCGGCGAGTTTGTCGACCGGCCTGGTCAGAAGCGCGCGTGCGACCCGGCGCACGCGTTCGCGTCCTTCCTCGGCGTTGATGTACTCGACCGGCGACTTGCCGTCCACGCGACCGAGAAACAGTCCCGGCAGCAGGTGCGCGCTGCGCGCTTCGATGTCGGTGCGCGATTCCCAGGTCACGCCAGCGAGATAGGACTGCGCGAGCGCGTCGAAACAGACCAGGTAGCGGGCCTGCCAGCGCGGCTGCCAGACGCACTTGAGCAGCAGATGGTTCAGGCAGAACGCGAGGTCGAACGCGGGATCGCCGTACCAGGCGCACTCGGCGTCGAGGAAAACCGGCCCCACCGGTCCGGCCAGGATGTTCTTCGGGCTGATGTCGCCGTGAACCAGTGCTTTCCTGGTGGCCCCGGTCACCCGCATCAGGCTGCCCAGACGCTCCGCGCAGTCGGGATGCTTGCTCGCGGTGGCGGCAAGATAGGGCTCGAGCCGGATCGGAAAGAAGATGTGATCGGTGGCGAACGCGAGTGCCAGTGCGGTGTTGCCCGCGGTGCGGCCGTGGATGGCCGCGACGCAGCGGCCGACATCGCGTGCTGTGTCGGCGGAGATCTCGCCGTCGCGCAGTTGCGTCTTCCACACCGGGTAATTCGCGGGCTCCAGGAACTGCATCGCGAACATTCCGGTTTCCCGGTCTTCGCCGAGGATGCGCGGCACCGCAGCGGGAATGATGTCCGCCGCGATCTGGATCCACTGCACTTCGTAGCGATTGCGCTCAACCGGTGCCTGCCAGTCGGCTTCGACCTTCAGTTGCGGCAATGCGCGCTTGACACAGATCGGCCCGGCGGCGAGGTCCACTCGGACGATGTCAGAAGATACGCCGCCGGTGAGCGGCGTGATGGCGGGGCGTTCCCCGGGTTGCAGCAACCCCATGCGCGCAAGCGCAGTGAGGAAAAGATCGTTGCGCATTTTTTCTTCGAGGTTCCCGCGCTTGGCCGATGCCGCACTGTTGGCGCATCATGTATGCGTGGGAAACGAGATGCGAACTTTATCACAGCCATGAGCGCCATTCTGGCACTGGATCAGGGCACGACCAGTTCGCGCGCAATCGTATTCGATGAGGCCGGACAGGTGCTCGGCACCGCGCAGCGGGAACTCACGCAGATTTATCCGCAGTCCGGCTGGGTGGAGCAGGATGCCGATGAGATCTGGTCAACGCAGCTCGCCACTGCGCGTGCGGCGCTGGCACAGGCCGGCCTGAGTGCCGAGAACATCGCCGCGATCGGCATCACCAACCAGCGCGAAACCACGGTGGTATGGGAGCGCGCCACCGGCCGGCCCATCGCCAACGCCATCGTCTGGCAGGACCGGCGCACCGCCGGCCTGTGCGAGCAACTGCGCGTCCAGGGCGTGGAAGCGCTGTTCACGGGGCGCACCGGGCTGCTGCTCGATGCCTATTTTTCCGGAACCAAGGTGCGCTGGCTGCTCGACCACGTAGAGGGCGCACGCGCGCGCGCCGAGAAGGGCGCCCTGGCCTTCGGAACGGTGGATACCTGGCTGATCTGGAAGCTCACCGGAGGACGCGTCCACGCCACCGACGTCAGCAATGCCTCGCGCACCATGATGTTCAACATCCACACGCGCGACTGGGACGACAAGCTGCTGGGCCTGCTGCGCGTGCCGCGCGCGTTGTTGCCGAAGGTCGTGGCTTCCAGCGCAATCTGCGCCGAGTCCGATTCCGCGCACTTCGGTCGCGGCCTCCCGATCGCCGGCATCGCCGGGGACCAGCAGGCCGCGCTGTTCGGCCAGCAGTGCACCCGAGCCGGGATGGTGAAGAACACTTACGGCACCGGCTGCTTCATGCTGATGCACACCGGCGCCAGGCCGGTGGATTCGCATAACCGGCTGCTGACCACCGTGGCCTGGGAAATCGGCGAAACCATCGAATACGCGCTGGAGGGCAGCGTGTTCATCGCCGGCGCGGCGGTGCAATGGCTGCGCGACGGGCTGGGCATCATCCGCACTTCCGGGGAAGTCGAGGCGCTGGCGCGCTCGGTGCCCGATACCGGCGGCGTATATCTGGTGCCGGCGTTCGCCGGCCTGGGGGCGCCGTATTGGGATCCGCATGCGCGCGGCACCATCGTCGGCATGTCCCGCGGCACCACCGCCGCGCACCTGGCGCGCGCCACGCTCGATTCCATCGCCTACCAGACCGCAGATGTGCTGGAGGCGATGCACGCCGACTCCGGCATCGCGGTCACCGAACTGCGAGTGGACGGCGGCGCGACGCAGAACGACCTGTTGATGCAGTTCCAGGCCGATGTGCTGGGGGTGCCTGTGGTGCGGCCGAAGATCTACGAAACAACCGCGCTGGGCGCCGCCTATCTGGCCGGGCTGGCAGTGGGATTCTGGAAAAACACCGACGCCCTGGCGGCGCAGTGGCAACTGGACCGCCGTTTCGAGCCGGAGATGTCCGCGGCGCGCAGGGCTGCGCTCAAGGCGGGTTGGACCAAGGCGGTAAAGCGCTCCCGCGCTTGGGTCGAGGCCGCCGAAGGGGATTAAAAAAAAGTTTAACTTGGGTTGACAAGCGGCTGATTTTATTGGTATTGTGAGCGTTCGCCCTGGCCGTCCAGGCCGGCGGCGCAGCGTCGGGCAGCCATGGCCAAAATTGCCGTTTTCAATCAAAAGGGTGGGGTCGGCAAGACCACGACTTCGCTTAACCTTACCGCCGCCCTGGCCCGCCGTGGCTACAACCCGCTGTCCATCGACCTCGACCCGCAGGCACATCTTTCCTATGTTTGCGGCAGCGTCGTCGGCAACGCCGACGATTCGATATTCGGTTTCTACCAGAACGCCAAGCCGCTCACCCAGTTGATCCGTCCGGCGCTGGGCGGCTGGCTCGTCATTCCCGCCCACGTGGAACTCTCAAAAGTGGATACCCAGTTCGGCAAGGGCCCGAACATCCTGAACCGCCTCAACACCGGCATCATCAAGGAGAACCTGAATACCGGACGGCCGATCGTGCTCGATTGCTGCCCGATGCTAGGGGTGCTCAGCTTGAGCGCGATCTTCGCGTCCGACCGCGTGCTGGTGCCGGTCTCGGCCGACTATCTGGCGGTGCAGGGCTTCAGTCAAGTGGAGAAGACGTTCAGGGCGCTCGAGCACGTGCTGAAAAAGCGGGTGCTGAGGCGCTACGTGATCACCCGTTTCGACGGCCGGCGCAGGATGTCGCACCAGATCTTCGAGGACCTCAAGGCCCGTTACGGCGACGAAGTCTGCGATACCAGGATTTCCGAGAACGTCAGCGTGGCGGAGAGCCCCGCGTCCAAGAAGGATGTGTTCGCACACTCCCCCGACAGCCGCGGCGCCCAGGATTACGAAGCGCTGCTGAACGAGCTCGTGGATTCCGGTTTTATCGAAGCCCGAAACTGAGGACGAACGTGGCCGCTTGCGCCGCGCTCAGGTTTTTCCCTCGTCTCCCTGCCGGGAAATGAGCGAAATGATTCCATCGAGATCGGTTGCGTCGTCCCTTGTCGCGGTCCCAATCTGTAGGCACTCGAGGATCTCACAGCGCATGTACATTTGCGTGATCTTGCGCTCGGCCTCGGCCTGGTCGCGTGCGTGCACTACCAGGTTGTCGATCGGCAGCCCGCTGCGGGTACGGATCTTCAACCCGAACTTCATCATGGGCGCATTGGCTAATGGCATACGCCGATCATTCTAGGCGTTCTGTTCCTTGAAGTCGCGCTGGTAGCGCTTGTAGTTGTTGACGTAGTGTTCGGCGTTCCACAGGAGCCGAGCGACTTCCTCGTCGGTCAGTTGCCGCACCACCTTCCCGGGCGCACCGACCACCAGCGACCGGTCGGGGATTTCCTTGCCTTCGGTGATCAGGACATTGGCGCCGATCAGGCAGTGTTTGCCGATGCGGGCGTTGTTGAGGATCACCGACTTGATACCGATCAGGCTGCCGTCGCCGATGGTGCAGCCGTGCAGCATCACATGGTGGCCGACGGTGACGCTCCTGCCGATGGTGAGCTTGACGCCCTCGTCGGTATGCAACACCGAATGATCCTGGATGTTGGAACCTTCGCCGATGGTGATCAGGTCGTTGTCGCCGCGCACCACGGCGTTGAACCAGATGCTCACGTCCTTTTCGAGCACCACCGAGCCGATCACGGTGGCGTTGTCCGCGACCCAGTGGTCGCCTCGGGTGATGACTTTTCTGTCGCCCAGGGAATGAATCATGCTTTTTTGATCCCGGTCAGGATTGAGCCTGGAAATGAGCTCAATTATAGCGGCACGTTTACGCCCGCCAGCCGCAAGGGGGATAATCCGATCAACACATTCCGGGAGGATCAAGGCCATGTCATCAGTTATCGCAGCCAGAACGGCAG
>JBOIFZ010000301.1:0-4202 GCA_050741735.1 Burkholderiales bacterium | reverse complement strand
GCGAGCGGCGCTGCCGGCTGCCTGGCTTCAAAAAGATCAGTCATACCCACCTCACCTCCGCCCTCTCCCCCCTCGAAGGGCGGAGAGGGAGTCAGATCGTGCCCGTTTCAAGATTTTCCTGGCCTATTCGCCAGATCGGCCCAGTTCACAGAACCAACGAGGACAGACGCTCCTTCACCACTGGCGAGAATGCGAACCACAACCACGCCACGAATCTCCAACAAGGCACATTGTCTCTCAACTCCCTCTCCGCCCGCTTGCGGGGGGAGAGGGCGGGGGTGAGGTGGGTGGTTTCTACTCGGTGACCACGTCGGCACCGTCGGGGATGGAGAATGTGTAGGTATCGGCACGCGTGACCGGATTGCGCTCGAGCCTGGACAGCCTGATGGTGGTCTTCTGTCCGAAGTGGTCGTACAGCTCCATGACTTCGAGCGTGTTCTTGTTGAAGCCCATTCGCACCTTGTCGAACAGGCTGTCTTCGTCGTATGGCCGGACTTCCAGCCAGTCCAGTTTGTCCTTCTTCCCAAGCGCGTTCAGCGAGAAATACTTCTCAATGTCGTCCGCGCCGGCGAGCAGCGCCGCCGGGCTGCTGCCGAGGGCCTTGTCGAGTTTGCGTTGCGTGACCTGATTCAGGTCCTTGTCGTAGAGCCACAGCTTCTCGCCATCGCCGACGATCAGTTGCTCGTAAGGCTTGCTGTAAGTCCAGCGGAATCTGCCGGGGCGCTGAAACTGGACCGTGCCGCTCGCCTGCTGGGAGATCTGGCCGCTCGAGTCCGCCACGGTCTGGGTGAAGATTGCACGCGCCGAACGCGTCTGTTCGATGAAGGCACGCAGTTTTTCGATCGGACCGGCGTGCGCCGGAAAGGCGAGCAGCCCGCTGAAAAGAAGCGCGACGACAGGGAATCCGCGCCTCATCAGAATTGCCTCGTCCTCTGCAGATCGGTGATCCGCCCTCCGCTCAAGGTGATTTCGGTCGTGAACGGGTTGGAGAGCGTCGGGTAGTAGTAGAAGGTCTCGACGATCTGGTTGCTGAAGCCGTGGGAGAGCACCGGCCTCCGGCCAGGCCAGCCGTGCACCTGGTCGATCGGTCGCCCGCGCCGCGTTACCGCGATCGCTTGAACCGAATTTCCGTCCGTGCTCTGGTAATCGGGCGGCCCGGCGCGCTGCAGCAGTTCGCCTTCGCTCATGCCATGCCGCAGCATGATGAATACGCCGAAATCCAACCCGCGCGGCGCCGGGTTGCGCGCCGGGGGTTCAGCGGCGAAGACAATGTACACCGGCGGCTCTGCCGGCTTTGGCGTATCTTCCTTCGCCACACAGCAGGAATTCACTTCGGTCGTCGTGGCGCTGCGGGCATATCGCAAGTCCACCGAACGGGACCTGGCGTTGGCGGGCGGTGTATCGCCGTAGTGCACGCTGCCATTGCGGTCCACCCATTTGTACACGTCGGCAATTGCGGCGGGCGCCAGTGCCAGTAGTGCAACCAGTATCAGATGTTTTCGCATGACCTCCTCCTTCGCCTCTCGCCTTGCCTCGCCTCACGCTTCCGTTCTCGACGGCACCAGAATTTCACGGTTGCCGTTGGGCTGCATGGTGGAAACCATCCCGGCGCGCTCCATTTGCTCGATCAGGCGCGCTGCCCGGTTATAACCGATGCGCAGATGCCGCTGTACGAGTGAAATGGACGCCCGCCGCGACTTGAGCACGATTTCCACGGCCTGGTCGTAGAGCGGATCGGCTTCGCCTTCCGCCTCGCCCGTGCCAACGCCTTCTTCCGCGTCGGCCTCGCCACCTTCCAGAACGTCGTCGATGTACTGCGGCTGACCGCGCGATTTCAGGTAATCCACCACTTTGTGCACTTCCTGGTCGGCAACGAACGCGCCATGCACACGCTGCGGGTAACCGGTGCCCGGCGGCAGATACAGCATGTCGCCCTGCCCGAGGAGCTGTTCCGCGCCCATCTGGTCGAGGATGGTACGCGAGTCGACCTTGCTCGAGACCTGGAACGCGACCCGGGTCGGAATATTCGCCTTGATCAATCCGGTAATGACGTCCACTGAGGGCCGCTGGGTCGCGAGAATGAGGTGTATGCCGGCTGCGCGGGCCTTCTGCGCCAGTCGCGCAATCAGCTCCTCGACGTTTTTGCCAACAACCATCATCAGGTCGGCGAGCTCATCGATGACCACTACGATCAGGGGCAGCTCCGTCAGCGGCTCGGGATTTTCCGGCGTGATCGTGAACGGATTGGTCAGTGGCCTGCCGGCCTTCTCCGCTTCCCTGATCTTCTGATTGAATCCGGACAGGTTGCGCACGCCCAGCGTGGACATCAGCTTGTAGCGACGGTCCATTTCGCCGACGCACCAGTTGAGCGCGTGCGCGGCCTGTTTCATATCGGTGACTACCGGCGCAAGCAGATGCGGAATGCCTTCGTACACCGACAGTTCGAGCATCTTCGGGTCCACCAGGATCAGCCGCACGTCCTTCGCCGGCGCCTTGTACACCAGAGACAGGATCATGGCGTTGAGCGCCACCGACTTGCCCGACCCGGTGGTGCCCGCCACCAGCAGGTGCGGCATTCTGCCGAGGTCCGCGACGATCGGATTGCCGGCGATGCCCTTGCCCAGCGCCAGCGTAAGCGCGGAACCCATCTCGGCGTACACCTTGGAACTGAGGATCTCGGAGAGCCGCACCACCTGCCGTTTCGGGTTCGGGATCTCCAGCCCCATGCAGGATTTTCCGGGAATGGTCTCGACCACGCGCACGCTCACCACCGATAGCGCGCGCGCCAGATCCTTTACCAGGTTGATGATCTGGCTACCCTTCACGCCCACTGCCGGCTCGATTTCGTAGCGCGTGATCACGGGCCCCGGTTGCGCGGCCACCACGTTCACCTCGATGCCGAAGTCGCCGAGCTTCTTCTCGATCAGCCTGGAGGTGTACTCCAACGTCTCGGCAGACAGCAATTCCACGCCGGCAGGCGGTTCATCGAGCAGGTGCAAAGGAGGCAAAGGGGAATCCGGCAGTTCTTCGAAAAGCGGCTTCTGCTTTTCCTTGATGACGCGGTCGGATTTCGGTATTACGGTCCGGGGCGGCTCGATGCGGATCGGCTCGTGTTCCTCGAAGCGCTTGCGCTCGCCTTCCACCAGTTCTTCGCGCTCGACCACCGCCTGCTCGCCGGCTTTCTTGTCCTGGCGGGTCTGCCAACTCTGCACCAGGAAGGTGTAAGCGCCCTCAATCGCCGTGCCGAGCTTCTCGATGAAGGCGACCCAGGACATGCCGGTACACAGAGACAATCCCACCCCGCACAGCACCAGCAGCAGCAATGTACTGCCGGTAAAGCCGAACCCCTTCGAGAACAATCCACTCACCAGCTCGCCGAGCACGCCTCCCGGCGCGTGCGGCAACGACACCTTCAGCGTGTACAGGCGCAGCGATTCGAGTGCGCTGCTGGCGGCGACCAGGAGCAGGAAACCGCCGCATGCGACGGCCAGCGAGCGGCGGTCCATGTCCGGCACGTCGAGGCGGCGATAGCCCCACATCACGGCGGCGAGCAGGAAGAACACCCACCACCACGCCGACAGCCCGAATACAAAGAGCAGCATGTCGGCCATCCGCGCGCCGGCCTTGCCTCCAGCATTGGCGACCAGCGAGCCGGTGGCCTCGTGCGACCAGCCCGGATCGGACATGCGGTAGGTGAATAGGATGAGTACGAGGTAGAGCGCCGCGCCGACCAAGAGCAGCCACCAAGATTCCCGCAACAGCGCGGCGATCTTTGGAGGCAGCGGCTTGCGGGGCGGCTTGTGGGCTGCGGATTTGGATGCCGTAAGTGTTCGCAAGCAAATTACCTTTTCAGTTTCAAAGAATTATATCCCAGGGTCGCGTTCTCAACGAAGCCCATTTTGGGCGCGTGGACACGAACTTCGCGCGGCTGTTACAGTCTTGCTATTTTTGTCTTTACCCCGATTTAACGCTGCCATGGCTCAAACAACAAAGCATTGCCGATTGCTCATTCTGGGTTCCGGTCCGGCCGGCTACACCGCCGCGATCTACGCGGCCCGCGCCAACCTCAAGCCGGTCCTCATCACCGGTCTGGCGCAGGGCGGGCAACTCATGACCACCACCGACGTGGACAACTGGCCCGCCGACGTGATGGGCGTGCAGGGGCCGGAACTCATGGACCGCTTCCACAAACATGCGGAACG
>JBOIFZ010000300.1:0-3535 GCA_050741735.1 Burkholderiales bacterium | reverse complement strand
CGGCGAGGACGCCGTGTAGCCGGACGGCTGTGACTCGTTAGCGGTACGCCCGTCTGCGGGAACAGCCGTATAAGCGCTCCGTTCACAATGACTGACACAGCCTCCATGCGCTCCTGCCCGCCCCGAGGCTACGCCCGCCGAGTCCGGAGCGCACATAAGGAGGAGCCGACGCAGAGCGCCCGCTCAGGGCGGAGCAGGTTCCGTCGGCCTTGGCCGATGGATGCGACCCCGGAGCGGGATGCATCGTGGCGAATATGCGCGTGCTTGTGCATGCCTCCGCGGTCACATCCCCGGAGGGGCCCCTGTTCCGCGCTCCGGCGTCCCTAGCAGTCATCCGCACCTGGCGCAACGCGCGTCGCGGAACCTGATCAGAGCTTCCTTACCCCTGTTTCCTGGCGCGATACCATTCCAGCGTCTGCCGGATCGCCTCATGTTGCGGCGTTGGCGCCATGCCGAAAGTTTTCTCGAAGCGGCTTGAGTCCATGACAAAATCCCTTTCGAACTGGTAAAGCATTTCCTTCAGCTCCCTCGCGTTCGCGTCGAACAGTCCCGCGAGGGCGACTGCAAGTCGTGGCGCTCTGCTCATTTTGACCGGCTTGCCCAGGGTGCGATAGATGGCTTCGACGAACTGGCGAGTCGTCATCGCCGGCGGGCTCGGCACGTGCCAGGCTCTGCCGAGCGCCTCTTCGCGTTCCCCCAGCGTGACCAGGGCTTTGCCGAAATCGTCAATGAAAGTGAAGGAATGCAGCCGGTCCGGGTCGCCGACCACCTGGGCTGATTTTCCGGCCAATGCGCGGCCGAAGACGCGGCTGCCCATCATCGCCGCGTCGGTGGCGAAGGGCCCGAAAAAATCCGACCCGCGTCCGATCGCCACCTTTACCCTGCCTGCCTGGTGCGCATCGAGCAACGAGCGGGCGATCGCTGCACGGATGCGCCCTTTTTTCGTCGTCGCAGCGTAACGCCGCTCCTCGGTCATTGCGCCGTCGACTGCGCCGTACATGTAGAGATTGTCGCCGTACACAAGTTTCGCGCCTGCAGCAACGGCACCCTCGACGATCCCGGCGGCGATCGCCGGAAATTCCGTCCAGCGCGAGTAGGGCAGGCCCACGCAGTGATAGACCACTGCCGCACCTTCGCACACTTCCCGGGCCTGCGCCGGGTCGACGGCGTTCGCGCCGCCGACTTCGGTCTGCGGGTCCTTCGCGAACTTGACCCGGCTGGAGCGGTTAATCATGCGCACGCTTCGGCCGCGCCGGCGCAGATCCCGCATCACCGCCAGACCCAGTGGCCCGGTGCCGAAGACGACGTGCAAGTCGCTCATAACATGTGGACGGCTATCAGCTTGCCGGCTTCCTGCGCCGGACCGAGCGTGTTGCGCAGCGGTCTGCCGAACTGCAACGAGCTGATCTCGAAGACGTCACCAATTCTGGTCTCGATTTTCTTGGTAAAGCTGCCGGTGGCGGCGCCGAAGAAATGCACGTGCACGTCGCCGGGCTGACGGAAGTCGCGATATTTGAAATGATGGTGTTCGAGATTGGAGATCGAATGGCACATGTTGTCTTCGCCCGAGAGCCAGTCCTCCGCCCAGACTTCCCGGCCGTCGCGCATCAGCCGCGCACGGCCGGACACGGACTTCGGCAACGCGCCGAGCAGCAACTCCGGCCCGTAGCTGCACTGGCGCAATTTCGAGTGCGCGAGATAGAGATAGTTCTGGCGCTCCATCACGTGATCAGCGTATTCGTTGCCGAGTGCATACCCAACCCTCAGCACCCCGCCCTTGTCCCCGACGATGTACAGGCCGACGACCTCCACTTCCTCGCCGCCGTCGAGCGCATACGACGGCAGTTCCAGCGGTTCTTCCGGCGCGACCGCGCAGCGGCCGTCGCCCTTGAAGAACCACTCCGGGGCAACGCCGATCTGTCCGGGCAACGGCTTGCCGCCGTCCACGCCCCACTTGAACATCTTCATCGAGTCGGTCATCTCGGCTTCCGTCTGCTTGAGCTTGACGTGCATAGAGTCGCGCGCGGCCGCGCTGCCAAGGTGCGACAGCCCGGTGCCGGAAATCAGGCAGTGGTAGGGATCGGGGTGGTCCAGCGGCGGCAGCAACCGGTGATCGTTGACCACTTCGTCGTAGCTTGCCGTTTCCGTTCCGATCTTGTCCGTCGCTGCGGCTTCGAGTGTGGTGTTGCTGCGCGCTGCCGCAAGCGCCAGGTCGTAAGTGTGTGTCACGCCGGCGAGCACGCGCAGCGTCCTGCCGTCCTCCGACACTACGGCGACCTTGCGCGAGGCGGAACGGTCTTTGAATTGAACGAGTCTCAAGATGCCCCCTTGTTGTCCTGTTTTCGTGATCGCTTTGCCTGCGATGCGAATGTTACGACGAATCCGCGGCTGTCGCGGGTGAGCGCCGTTGAGCGGCTGTGCTTGCCGACTTATACTGCAGCCTGCATACGGGAGCAGACATGAAAGTCAACAGCAACGGCATCGGGAACAATTACACCGTCGAAGGCAAAGGACCGTGGGTCGTTCTCAGCCACTCGCTCGCGTGCAACCATTCGATGTGGGACGAACAGGCGGGCGCGTTGAAGCGGCACTATCGCGTCTTGCGTTTCGACACCCGCGGACACGGCGGCAGCGACGCACCGGACGGCGCCTACAGCCTGGACATGCTGGCCGAAGACTTGCTGGGCATCCTGGACGGCCTCGGCATCGAGGAAACGCATTTCGTCGGGCTTTCTATGGGCGGCATGATCGGCATGACATTCGCGCTCGAGCATCCCGGACGTTTTCGCAGCCTGGTGCTGTGCGATACCTCGAGCAGGATTCCACGCGAAGCCGCCCCGGTTTGGGAGGGGCGCATCAAGACCGCCGCAGAGCAGGGGATGGAGCCGCTGGTTGAACCGACGCTGCAGCGCTGGTTCACGGAAGCTTTCTACAGGAGCAACAAGGCGATGATGAAGCGGGTGGGACAGATGATTCGCACGACCAGGCCGGCGGGTTACATCGGCTGCTGCCATGCCATCCCGAAGATCAACTTGACCGACCGGCTTGGCGCAATCTCCTGCCCGGTGCAGATCATCGTCGGCGAACAGGACGTCGGCACGCCGGTGGCGATGTCGCGCGCCATCCACGATGCGATCCCCGGATCGGAGCTGGTGATCATCCCGTCGGCTTCACACCTTTCAAACCTGGAACAGCCCGTGCTTTTCAACAAGGCGCTGCTGGGGTTTCTGCGACAGCAATGACTGGCAAACGATGAACCACCATTCGCAATCGCGAACTGGCGGCCGGCCGATGGCCGGCGATTCGAGCGTTGACGCAAAGGACGCAAAGGCAAGACAAAGAGGACGCGAAGGAATTCTGAAAATTTGGGGCACGGCCGACTAGACGTTTCCAGTCACTAGTCACCCGTCACGGAATCTTGACGATCTCGACGTTGTGTGGCCTGGACTTGAAGTAGCGGGTCAGGATCTTGTAAGTGTCGAGATCGAACGAGGGCTCGGCCCGAGTCTGCAGCACGTCGAACAAATCCATCTGC
>JBOIFZ010000299.1:0-2166 GCA_050741735.1 Burkholderiales bacterium | reverse complement strand
CCGTTCTACTTCGGCGGCACCTCGCTCCTGATCATCGTGGTGGTGACCATGGATTTCATGGCCCAGGTACAGGCCTACGTCATGTCCCACCAGTACGAGAGCCTGCTCAAGAAGGCCAATTTCAAGGGGGGCATGTTACCGACGCGCTGCTGGCCATGGAAGAAACCCTACAAATGCAGGGTGAGATCGTGGAAACCCTGCCCAACGCGACGTTCCGGGTGAAGCTGGAAAATGGCCACGTGGTGCTGGGACATATCTCGGGCAAGATGCGCATGCACTACATCCGCATCCTGCCCGGGGACAAGGTGACGGTGGAGTTGACGCCCTACGATTTGTCGCGCGGGCGCATCGTGTTCCGCGCAAGGTAATGATTTACCGCAGAGGCGCGAAGACGCAAAGGAAACGCAAAGGGAACTCACGGGTGATTGAAGTTGAAGACAACCTTGATGTTATTTCTTTGCGCCTTTGCGTCTTTGCGGTGAGATTTGGAAGGAAGCGAACATGAAGGTACTGGCATCGGTGAAGAGAATCTGCCGCAACTGCAAGATCGTCCGCCGCAAGCGGGTGGTGCGCGTGATCTGCAAGAATCCGCGCCACAAGCAGCGCCAGGGTTGAACTGCGGTGGATGGTGGATAGTGGACGGTGGTCTTTTAGTTTGAGGACAGAAGCATGGCCCGGATAGGCGGAGTCAACATTCCGAATCACAAGCACGCCGAGATCGCGCTGACCGCGATCCTCGGCATCGGCCGTTCCCGCGCGCGCGGCATATGCGCGGCGGCGGGCGTCAACAGCTCGGCCAAGATCAAGGACCTCTCGGATTCCGAGGTGGACCGGCTGCGCGAGCAGGTCGCCAAGATCGCGGTCGAAGGGGACCTTCGCCGCGAGGTCTCGATGAACATCAAGCGCCTGATCGATCTCGGCACCTGGCGCGGCAAGCGCCATCGCGCCGGGCTGCCCGTGCGGGGGCAGCGTACCCGCACCAACGCCCGCACGCGCAAGGGCCCGCGCAAGATGGCGGTCAAGACCATCAAGCCCGTAACCATCTAGTGTCCTGAATCGCTAATTCGCTGAACAAAAGATGCCGAGAATTGACGCCATACTTTGTCGCAAATCCTCGCCAGGTGTCCAACCTGGCTGCGGTTTGCTTCGCGTCTGGCGCCAATTTCGACACTTTTGTGATGCGAAGGGTATCGGCAGGATGACGGACTTATCAACGAACTAGCGACTCAGGACACTAACAGCACAAGGAAACTCGATATGGCCAAAGCCAGCACCCGGGTGCGCAAGAAGGTCAAGAAGAACGTGGCCGAGGGCATCGCCCACATCCACGCCTCCTTCAACAACACCATCGTCACCATCACCGACCGCCAGGGCAACACGCTCGCGTGGGCGACCTGCGGCTCGAACGGCTTCAAGGGCTCGCGCAAGAGCACCCCGTTCGCCGCGCAGGTGGCCGCCGGCCGCGCGGGCAGCCTCGCCCAGGAGTGCGGCGTGAAGAATCTGGAAGTGCATATCAAGGGGCCGGGACCGGGGCGCGAGTCCGCAGTGCGCGCGCTCAACGCGGCCGGTTTCAAGATCACGCAAATCTCCGACGTGACGCCGGTGCCGCACAACGGCTGCCGCCCGCCGAAGAAGCGTCGCGTATAGGGGGGTAACGAACGTGGCCAGAAATCTCGACGCGAAGTGCCGGCAATGCCGCCGGGAGGGGGAGAAGCTCTTCCTCAAGGGCGAGAAGTGCTTCACCGACAAGTGCGCCATCGAGCGCCGCAATTATCCGCCGGGGCAGCACGGCCAGAAGAACACCCGGCTCTCGGGCTACGGCGTGCAGCTGCGCGAGAAGCAGAAAGTGCGGCGCATCTACGGCCTGCTCGAGCGCCAGTTCCGCAAGATCTACCACGAAGCGGAGCAGATGAAGGGCATCACCGGCGAGAGCCTGCTGCAGCTGCTGGAGAGCCGGCTCGACACGGTGGTCTACCGCATGGGATTCGGCTCCTCCCGCACCGAGGCGCGCCAGATCGTGCGCCATAACGGCATCCTCGTGAACGGCCGGCGCGTCAACATGCCCTCGTTCACCTGCCGCCCGGGCGACGTGGTCGAGGTCGCCGGCAAGGCCAAGCAGCAGCTGCGCATCAAGGGCGCGGCGCAAGCCGCGGAGGGCCGCGGCTT
>JBOIFZ010000298.1:0-6745 GCA_050741735.1 Burkholderiales bacterium | reverse complement strand
CAGATCTTATGGACATCCAGGCCCGTGCGTATGAAGAGGGTGTTCCCTATCAAACGCTCATTGCTAGCGTGCTTCACAAGTACGTGTCGGGACGTCTGCACGAGAAACGGTCACGTCTAACCACCGGTTCAACGGCGACCGCCCGCAAGCGGGCGGCGCGTTAGCCGGGAGGTTATACCCTTCAGAGCATTGAGCGCGCACACGTGCCAAAATAGAAAAGAATCTTTGCGCTATTGCGGTTAAAGGTCTTTCTAAGGCTTTTCGGCGAGCAATTCTTCGATGCGGCTGACCACGTCCTTGCTTTCCGGCTGGGTGCGCGCGGCGAAGCTGTAGGCGCGCTTGCCGTCGCGCGCGATCAGGTATTTGTGGAAATTCCATTCCGGGGCGTCGCCGGTCATCCGGGTCAGTTCGGCGAACACCGGGTTAGCCTTTCCGGGGACCACGCTGGACTTCTCCATCAGCGGAAACTTCACGCCGTAGGTCAGCTCGCAGAAGTCCTTGATCTCCTTCGCGGTGCCCGGCTCCTGTGAGCCGAAGTCGTTGGCCGGAAAGCCGACCACCACCAGCCCCTTGTCCCGGTATTTCTGGTAAAGCGATTCCAGCCCCTTGTATTGCGGCGTGTTGCCGCAGTAGCTGGCGGTGTTGACGGCCAGCACGACCTTGCCGGAGAACTCGCACAGGTCGAGCCGTTTGCCGTCGAGATTGTTCATCTGATGGTTGAGAAGATCGGGACAGGCGGCCATGGAAACCTCGCTGATCAGGGTCAGGGAAAGCAGGGTGACAAGCAGAGTAGGCAGGTGTTTCATTTTCTCGGTTCCCGTGTAGTCGGAATTTTGCAGATAATAGCGCGTCCGGCATCGGATGCGCTGCGCTTTCCGCTTTTCAGGTAATCACCCAATCACCCAATCAGCCAATCACTCCTTATGGGTCCGCTATCCGACATCAAGGTACTGGAACTCGGCACATTGATCGCCGGGCCGTTTTGTTCGCGCATTTTCGCCGAATTCGGCGCACAGGTGATCAAGATCGAATCGCCTGACGGCGGGGATCCGCTGCGCCAGTGGCGCAAGCTCCACAACGGCACGTCGCTGTGGTGGTATCTGCAGGCGCGCAACAAGAAGTCCGTCACGGTGAACATGAGGGAGCCGGAAGGCCAGGATATCGTGCGCAAGCTCGCCGCCGGGGCCGAAATCGTGATCGAGAACTTCCGTCCGGGCGCATTGGAGAAATGGGGGCTGGGTTGGGACAAGCTTTCGCAGTTGAACCCGGGCCTGGTGATGGTGCGCCTGTCCGGTTACGGCCAGACCGGCCCGTACCGCAGCCGCGCGGGCTTCGGCGCGATCGGCGAAGCGATGGGTGGCCTGCGTTATGTCACTGGCTATCCGGACCGGGCCCCGGTGCGCGTGGGCATCAGCCTCGGGGATGCGGTCGCATCGCTATACGGCGTGATCGGCGCGCTGATGGCGCTGCGCCATCGCGAAGTCAGCGGCGGCCGCGGGCAGGTGGTGGACGTGGCCCTGTACGAAGCGGTATTCAGCCTCATGGAGAGTCTGCTCCCCGAGTACGACATGACCGGTTTCGTCCGGGAACGCAGCGGCGCTTCGCTTCCGGGCATCGTGCCTTCGAATACCTACACCACCCGCGACGGCAAGTACGTCGTCATCGGCGCCAATGGCGACGCGATTTTCAGGCGCATGATGACGGCGATCGGGCGCGAGGATCTCGGCAACGATCCGGCGCTCGCGCGCAACGACGGGCGGGTGGCGCGCACCGCGGAACTCGACGAGATGATCGGCGACTGGTGCGCAGCGCACGACCTTGATCATGTGCTGGAGGTACTCGCTGCCGCGCAGGTGCCGTCGGGAAAAATCTACGACATCGCCGATATCGTGAAGGACTTGCACTACCAGGCGCGCGGCATGATCGAACAGGCACGGCTCCCCGACGGCGAGCCGATGAAGGTGCCCGGCGTGGTGCCAAGGATGGCGCACACGCCGGGAGGCACGCGCTGGCTGGGTCCGGTCCTGGGAGAGCACACCGGAGAAGTGCTCGCCCAACTCGGTTACGATGCGGCGAGGATCGCTGACTTGAAATTCCGCGGGGTAATCTAACAGGATGTTGTTGTGCCAGAGAACGCCGACAGTACAGATAGAAAAACCGGAAATCTAACCACCAAGGCACCAAGACACCAAGGAATGCAAATGGGAACGTGGGTACTTTGCCAGTTTTTCAGGGTAGGACCTGATCCCTGATACGTCGCCAATCCGAAGGCGGGCCGGCGAGCCCCGTGCCAGTGGACTCGAAGTCCTCCAGAAACCTGGTTGCCGACGTCCGGCCCCGCGAAGTGTGGGGCTGGATGATGTTCGACTTCGCCAACTCCGGTTACACCACGGTGGTCATCACCGCGGTGTTCAACGCCTACTTCGTGGCGGTGGTGGCGGGGCAGGCGGTGTGGGCCACCTTCGCCTGGACCGCCGCTTTGTCGGTGTCCTACGCGCTGATCGTGGTCAGCGCGCCGCTGATCGGCGCCTATGCCGACGCACACGCAGCCAAGAAGCGGCTGCTGGTGGTGACGACGATCGGCTGCGTGACCGGGACGGCGGCGCTGGCGCTGGTTGGTCCCGGAGACCTGGCGCTCGGCATCGCGCTGCTGATCATCTCCAATTTTTTCTTCGGCACCGGCGAGAACCTGGTCGCGGCATTCCTTCCGGAACTTGCCAGGGGACGCTCGCTGGGCAAGGTGTCGGGGTGGGGCTGGGGGCTGGGCTACATCGGCGGGCTGATCAGCCTCGGCGCATCGCTCGCCTATGTCACCTGGGCGCAGGCGCAGGGGCAGCCCTCCGCCGCATTCGTTCCGGTGACCATGTTGATCACCGCGGCACTGTTCGCCGTCTCGTGCCTGCCGACCTTCCTGCTGCTGAAAGAGCGAGCACAACCTCAGCAACTGCCAACCGGCGCATACGCGAGCGCGTTTGCGCGCACCTGGGAAACGCTCAAGCATGCCAGCCGCTATCGCGACCTCATGCGCTTCCTGCTCTGCATCGTGTTCTATCAGGCCGGGGTGCAGGCGGTGATTTCGCTCGCCGCGATCTATTCCGAGCAGGAGATGAAATTCTCGACGCAGCAGACCATCATGCTGATCCTGGTGGTGAACATCACTGCCAGCGTGGGCGCGATCGCATTCGGGCAGTTGCAGGACAAACTTGGCCACGAGCGCACGCTGGCGCTGACATTGGTGGGCTGGTGCCTGACCGTGGTGCTGGCCGGATTGGCGACCACCCCGGCGCTGTTCTGGGTGGCGGCAAATATCGCCGGCGTGTGTCTTGGCGCCAGCCAGTCCGCGGGGCGCGCGCTGGTCGGCTACCTGAGTCCGCCGGACCGTCGCGCCGAATTCTTCGGCCTGTGGGGGCTGGCGGTCAAACTATCGTCGATCCTGGGTCCGATCACCTACGGTCTGGTGAGTTGGGTTTCCGCCGGGAATCATCGCCTTGCCATCCTCATCACCGGAGCCTATTTCCTCATCGGCCTGGCGTTGCTGGCCGGTGTCAACGCCAGCCGTGGACACCGCGCCGCGCATCCGCAGAAGATCCCGTCGTAATCCCAATGATTGTCAGGTTCAAGAAGTAATATACCAAGATAAACAGCGCGTTATAATTCCGCAATATCAGAATTCAGGCGTTCGAAGGGATAGCGAGGCGAAGGCATGCTTAGATGGATCAAGGGGACCCAGTCCGATCATCCGCTGGCCGAGGACAAGGCCGCGCGCGAACTCATCGCCGAATTGCCAGCCGACGATTCCTTCAAGGCGCTGGAAGAACTTTCCTACTGGCTGGATTCGCTCAACGGCGCGGAAGACCTCAAGCTCGGGCGCCAGCTCGAGATTATCGACCTGATCGACCACGCTGCAAAAAACCATCAGCGCGACCTGTCCCAGGATTATGTTGTGGGCAGCGCGCGGCTGCAGAAATTCCAGGAAGTCCGTATCTGGAACACGTTGTTCACTTTCTGGAAGCAGCTTGCGGACGCCTATCAGCTGTGTCTGACGCGCTACCAGGCCGGCGCCGGCGGCTGGGGTTCGCTGAAGGGGGCGTTGCCGATGATCGTGGCGCGGGCGATACGGGCGATCTCGCTGCAGCTCAAATTGCAGTTGCTGCACTACGGGCCGGTGGAGCCAAGGGTGTGGGAGGAGTACGGCAAGCTCTTCGCCTATGCCGAGGAAAAAGGTTTCCCCGCGGCCAAGGTCGAGGTGTATCCGGGAAAGTTCGGCGATTCCACGGTGCAGCGCGAATTCCTCAAGGGACTGATGCTGGCGATCTCGTCCACCGACAGCCTGCTGCCCACGAAGCTGGAGATCGCCGAACGGGTGGTGGCGCAGTTCTCCGAGTTCTCCGTGCTGCAACGCCCGCCCGGCAAAGGCTGTCACCACTATATCGACATTTCCACCGGCAAGGGACCGGCACGGATAGTCTCGCGTCCGCAGATGACGCCGGGGTTGCGATTCTTCGGCCCCGGCTCCGCCGCGCAGGAGCTGGAAAAAATTATCGCAGTCCTTCAGGCCGACGGCGTGGTGCCGTCCAACGTCAATCTCGGAGGCGTTTTCGATCCGGAGCTGGTGCTGGAAGTGCTGCGGCATCTGGCGCGCTATTGGGCGTCGGTACCGCCGGCGCGCGGCGAGGAACGGCGCCGCTCGGTGTCGCGCATCACCGTGATTCACGACTTCGACGAGATCCTCGCCACCATATCCGGCGATACCATGGACCTGGCGTTTGACAATTCGGCCGAAACCTGGACGGTGGAGAACGAAAGCGCAGGAGGTTACGGGGCACTGCTGCCGCAGACCAAAGGCGACTGGCTCAAGGTCGGAACGCTGCTGGGCGTGAAACTCGAAGGCGGGGCCGCCTGGGGCGTGGGCATCGTGCGCCGGCTTTCCGCCTATGATCCGAAGCAGCGCTACGCCGGCATTCAGGTGTTCAGCAAGGGCGCAACCGCGGTCAAAATTGCGGCGGCCAAATCCGGCAACAGCGCGATCGCGCAGGATGCCGTACTGTTGCCCTCAAGCACGCGCGACAGCAGCGGCACGGGAGAAATGAGCCTGTTGTTGAGGCCTGGATTCTTCTCGGCGCAAAAGACCTACGAGATGAGTGCCTACGGTCGCAGCTACCTGCTGGTACCGAAGAAGCTGCTCGAGGGTGGCGACGATTTCGACATGGCCCGCTTCCGCGTCATGCAGCGCGCCAACTAGAACCGGTTAACCGCACAGGCGCCTTCGCCCTCGGCGGTGAGGTGTTGACCTAGAGCAGGACGCGCTTGAGCCAGGCGCTGATGTCCGCCAGTTCCTCGGCGCAGACCGAGTGTGGCATCGGGTACTGGTGCCATTCCACGTCATAACCCAGCTTGATTAAAGTGTCGCGCGACATCGTGCCCAGAGCCAGCGGCACGATGTTGTCGGCGATGCCGTGGCCCATGAAGATCGGCACCGTGGTGCTTGCGGCGTTGCGCTCGACCGCGACCATCGGCGACATCGGCAGATGGGCAGACAGCGCCATCAGGCCGGCCAGCCGCTTGGGTTGCCGCAACCCGGTTTGCAGCGTGATAACCCCGCCCTGGGAGAACCCCGCCAGCAGGATGCGCCCCGAGGGAATGCCGCGGTTGTTCTCGCGCGCGATCAGGTCCTCGATCAGCTTCTGCGATTCGCGCATCCCGCGTTCGTCTTCCTTGAACGCGAGCTCCTGGTAGGCGATGTCGTACCAGGCGCGCATCACGAAGCCGCCGTTGATGGTGACCGGACGCATCGGCGCGTGCGGAAACACGAAGCGGATTCCCAGCGGCGGAAGTTTCATCTCCTTCACCACCGGCACGAAATCATTGCCGTCCGCGCCCAGGCCGTGCAGCCAGATCACCACATGGCTCGGCTTCGGTCTGGTCTCGATTTCTATTGCCGGCAGCAGTTCACTCATATGGTCAAAACGCGTTCAACGCAAAGGACGCAAAGGTACGCAAGAGAAGACAAAAAAGTTACCAACACATGAACGATTACCGGGACCAGGGGCTGAAATTTTAACGTCCATGGAGTTTACGTTCTGTCATTTCGAATTCCATCCGTTTCTGGGTTTCCTTCACGTACCTTTGCGTCCTTTGCGTTTCACGCGTTTCCCTGCTTCGGGCGAAGGGCGGACTTGGGACGGAAAGCCTTGACCACCGCCTCGTCAGTCTCGATGTAAGGCCCGCGGATCAGGTCGATGCAGTAAGGCACCGCGGCGAAGATGCCGTGCACCTTCTGCTTGCCGTCGGCGTCTTTCAGGCCTTCCAGCGTTTCCATGATGGATTTCGGCTGGCCCGGCAGGTTGATGATAAGCGTGCTTCCGCGGATGACGCCGACCTGCCGCGACAGGATCGCAGTGGGCACGAAGCTCAGGCTGATCTGGCGCATCTGTTCCCCGAACCCCGGCATCACCTTGTCGGCAATTGCCAGGGTCGCCTCCGGCGTGACGTCACGCGGTGCCGGGCCGGTGCCGCCGGTAGTGAGCACCAGATGGCAGCCTTCCCTGTCGCACAACTCCTTGAGCGTGGCTTCGATCACCGGCCGCTCGTCCGGAATCAGCCGCGTGACGATCCGGCGAGGATTGAGCACGACGCGCCCCAGCCATTCTTCGAGCGCCGGAATTCCTTCATCCTTGTAGACGCCTTTCGATGCCCGGTCGCTGATCGAAACCAGCCCGATGATCACTTGTTCGTTTTCGCTCAT
>JBOIFZ010000297.1:0-1824 GCA_050741735.1 Burkholderiales bacterium | reverse complement strand
AATCTTCAGACGCCTTCAGAAAGGCAGTGGCGCTTGCCCCGAACAACGCCGATCTGCTCGCCGATCTGGCCGAGACGTTGGCGCTTAGGAACGGGCGTTCGTTGACGGGTGAGCCGACCAGGTTGCTCGATCGCGCGCTTAAGCTCGATCCGGGCAACGACAAGGTGCTTGCGCTTTCCGGCAGCGCCGCATTCGAGCGCAAGGACTATAAGGCAACAATCCGCCACTGGGAAGCGCTGCTGAAGCGCCCGGGCGTGAGCGCCGATCTGGCGCAGGCGCTTAGTGTCGGGATCGCCGAGGCAAGCGCGCTGTCGACGGGAAAGAAGACCGTTGCGGCGAAATCCGCGCCGGGGCGAGTCAGCGGGACCGTCACTCTCGACGCCGCGTTGCGGGCGCGGGCAGCACCGGAGGATACCGTGTACGTGTACGCACGCGCCGCGCAGGGACCGCGCATACCGCTGGCGATCGTGAAAGTGCAGGTGAAGGACCTGCCGTACAATTTTTCGCTCGACGATTCGATGGCGATGATGCCGGAGATGAAAATGTCGGCTTTCAATAAGGTCATCGTCGGCGCGCGGGTGTCGAAGTCGGGCAGCGCCCAGCCGGCGGCGGGTGATCTGGAAGGCGCGAGCGCCACGGTAAGCCCGGGCGCAGACGGAGTCACGGTGGCAATCAACCAGGTAGTCAGGTAGGGCAATGCGAACGGCGCAGCTGCTGATGGCGATTGCGATGGTTCTGGCCGGTGCGGTGATCCCCACACTTGCGCAGGCGCCGGCCAAAGTCCAGCTCAAGCCAGAAGTCGAAGAGTTCATCGACCAGATGGTGAGGAAAAATCAGTTCGAGGAGGCGGCACTGCGCCTGGTGTTCGGGCAGCTGAAGGCGCACGACGGCGTAGTCAAAGCGATCAGCGCTCCAGCCACGGCGAAACCCTGGCACGAGTTCCGGAACATTTTCGTCACTCCAACCCGCATCAGCGGCGGCCTCGAATTCTGGCAGCAGCACGCCGACCTGCTGGCGCGCGCTCGTGATGTCTATGGCGTGCCCGAGGACATCGTAGTCTCGATCATCGGCGTTGAGACCATCTATGGGCGGCGGCTCGGGTCGTTCCGCGTGATTGATGCGCTCTATACCCTGGGCTTCGAGATGACCGAACGCGCGACCTTCTTCCGCGGCGAAATGGAGCAGTTCCTGCTGCTGGCGAGGGAAAACGCGCTCGACCCGTTGGGAGTGAAGGGGTCGTTTGCCGGCGCGATGGGCATGCCGCAGTTCATTCCCACCAGTTACCGCAAGTACGCGGTGGATTTCGACGGCGACGGCAAGATCGATCTCTGGAACAGCACGGCCGACGTGATCGGCAGCGTGGCCAACTATCTGCGCCATTTTGGCTGGGTCTCGGGCCAGCCGGTCACGGTGCCGGCGAGGATCAGCGGAACGCAGTTCAAGGAAGTCCTGGAAGCCGGACTGAGGCCACAACTGACCTTGCAGCAGATGCAGCCCAAGGGCGTGGAAGCAATCGAAGAGCTTCCGCCCGATGTCCAGGCCGGGCTCTTCTCCCTCGACGCCGAGCAGGGCCAGGAATATTGGCTGGCGCTCAATAACTTCTACGTTATCACCCGCTACAACCGCAGTAAGAATTACGCGATGGCGGTGTACCAGCTTGCCAAGGCAATCGCCCACGAACGCGAGAGCGCGGCTGCGACGCAGGCCAACATTGTGAACCGCTGAAACGGCGCCGGCAATTGCCGTCGGCGTTCGGCCGCCGTTTGTCCAGCGGTGTGATAGATTCAACAAGTACAGCGTGCCGAGGTGATCGATGTCGCGGCT
>JBOIFZ010000296.1:0-3598 GCA_050741735.1 Burkholderiales bacterium | reverse complement strand
AGGTGGGTGTGAACGCGGCGCAGCTGCTGGAGAATTTCCTCCAGGCCCTCACCGCCGGCCTGCTGACGGGGGCCATCTACGGCCTGATGTGCGTGGGCTTAAGCGTGATCTTCGGCGTCATGCGCGTCATCAACTTCGCGCAGGGCGACTTCATGATGCTCGGCATGTACGTCGCCTATTACGCGTTCGGCCTGTTCGGGGCGCACGCGGTGTTCGGCATGGCGATGGATCCGTACATCGCGGCGCTGCTCGCCGGGCCGGTGATCTTCGTCGCCGGCGTCATCGTGCACAAGCTGCTGGTGAGCCGGGTGACCGGCATCCGCGGCAGCGCGCTTGAGTCCGAAGGTCACTACGCGCAGTTGATCCTCACCCTGGGCGTGGCGTTGATCCTGCAGAACGGCGGGCTGTACGTGTTCGGCTCGACGCCGGTCTCGATTGCCACACCGCTCTCATCGAGCGCGTGGGCGCTGGGTCCGCTTTACGGCGACGCCACCGTATTCGTGAATCAGGGGCAGACCGTCGCCGCGGCGATCGCGGTGGTGGCGGTGCTCGGATTCGTGCTGTTCATGGGCAGGTCGCGGCTCGGCAAGTCGCTGCGTGCGGCCGCCGACAATGCCGAGGCCGCGATCTACGTGGGTATCGACGTCGATCGGGCGCACCGCCTCGCTTTCGGCTTCGGCGTGGCCATGACCGCGATCGGCGGCGGGCTGCTCGCCTCCGGCGGTCCGTTCCAGCCGTACGTCGGTCTCGAGTACGTAATCGTCATGTACGCCGGCGTCGTGCTCGGCGGACTGGGCAGCGTGTCGGGCGCCTTTTTCGGCGGGCTGACGATCGGCCTGGTCCAGCAGCTCTCGACACTGTTCCTGCCCAACCAGTTGCAGAACACCGCGATCTTCGTTGTGTTCCTGGTCATCGTGCTGCTGCGGCCGCAAGGCCTGTTCGGCAGGGCGACGCGCAGGACATGAAGGGGACGAACCTGCGCCGCCAGGCGCTGCTGATCGCGGCATTCGGCATCGTCTTTGCCGTGGCGACGGCCTTCGCGCAGAACTCCTACTACCAGTTGATCATGACGCTAGTGCCGGTGTGGGCGGTGATGGGGCTGGCGTGGAACGTCTTGAGCGGCTACAGCGGCTTCGTGTCGTTCGGCCATGCGGCGTTCTTCGGCCTCGGCGCGTACTCCCTCGCGCTGGCGCAGATCCACTGGGGTCTGTCGCCCTGGCTGGGGATTCCGCTGGCGGGGGTGGTGGGCGCGCTGGCCGGGCTGGTGGTGGGCTTCCCGACTTTCCGCCTGCGCGGGCATTACTTCGCGCTGGCGATGCTCGCCTATCCGCTGGCGCTGCTGTACGTGTTCGAGTGGCTGGGCTACCAGGAGCTGACGCTGCCGATGCAGCGCGAGGCGCCGCTCGCGTACATGCAGTTCGAGGACCATCGCATCTACGCGTGGCTGGCGCTGGTGCTGATGCTCGGCGCAATGGTGCTGACCGGCCTCATCGAGCGTTCGCGCTTCGGCATGTCGCTGCTCGCGATCAAGCAGGACGAGGCGGCCGCCGAGGCCGCCGGGATCAGGACGCTGGCGTGGAAACTCAAGGCGATCACGCTGAGCGGCGCGATGGCCGGAACGATCGGCGGCTTCTACGCGGTGGTGCTGCTGGTGGTGACGCCGCCCGCGGTGTTCGGCATGCTGGTGTCGGCGCAGGCGCTGATCGTCGCCATGTTCGGCGGCGTGGGCACGCTGTGGGGGCCGGTGATCGGCGCAGTGATCCTGGTGCCGCTGAGCGAGTTGCTGCATGCGAAGCTGGGCAACGTCATACCCGGCATCCAGGGCGTGATCTACGGGATCGCGATCGTCGCGGTCATCCTGCTGGCGCCCGAGGGCGTGTTCTGGAAGGTGAAGGACCTGATGCTGCGCCGGCGCGCGGGGAAACACGTCGCGCAATCTCAGTCCGCGGGCCCGGCATCGGCAGTCGTCACGGAACTGCCGCTGCGAAAGAAAAGCGGCGACGGCGCGGTCGTATTCGAGGTGCGCAATGTATCGAAAGCGTTCGGCGGCCTTCAGGCAGTGCGCGACGTCAGCATGAAGGTCGTGAGCGGAGAGATCCTCGGCATCATCGGCCCGAACGGCGCGGGCAAGACCACGTTCTTCAACCTGTTGAACGGTTACATCCGCCCCGACCAGGGGCAGATCCTGCTGGAAGGCAGGGACATCGTCGGCGCACGGCCGTACGAAATCTGCGCCGCCGGAGTCGGCCGCACATTTCAGGTAGTCAGGCCGTTCCGGCGCATGACGGTGCTGGAGAACGTCGTCGTCGGCGCGTATGTGCACGCGGCGTCGGACCGGGAGGCGCGTGCCAATGCCGAAGCCGCAATTGCCCAGGTCGGGTTGGAGCGCGACGCGCAGCTACTCGCCGGCAGCCTGTCGAACAAGCAGTTGCGCCTGTTGGAGCTCGCCCGCGCGCTCGCCGGCAAACCGACGGTGCTGCTGCTGGACGAAACGCTGGCGGGACTGGGCGGCAATGAGGTCGAGGAAGTGATCGCACTGGTGCGCAAGCTCGCCGCGCGCGGCGTCACCATCGTCATCATCGAGCACACCATGCAGGCGATGGTGCGCCTGGTGGACCGCTTCGTCGTGCTCAACGATGGCGCCGTGCTGGCCGAGGGGCAGCCCGCCGACATTACCCGGAACCCCGCGGTGATCGACGCGTACCTGGGAAAGCGCTGGAGGGTCGCCAATGCTTGAGATCGAGGCACTCGGCGCAGGTTACGGCGCCGTGCCAGTGCTGAATGGTGTCACCATAAGCGTCGGCGCCGGGGAATTCGTCGCAATTGTCGGGCCCAACGGCGCCGGCAAGACCACGCTTTTCAAGACCATTTCGGGTATCGTGCCGCCGATGTCCGGGGCCATCCGCTTCGAAGGCAACGATCTGCTGGCGGTTGCGCCCGCCGCGCGGCCGCACCTTGGCATTGCCCATGTTCCCGAGGGAAGGCAGGTGTTTCCTTCGCTTACGGTGCTCGAAAACCTGGAGATGGGCGCGGGCACCGAGGCCGGCCGCCGCAACTGGGCGGAGAACCTGGAAAAGGCCTACACCTGGTTTCCGGTGCTGGCGGAACGCGCAAAGACTCAGGCGGGGGCATTGTCCGGAGGTCAGCAGCAGATGCTCGCCATCGCCAGGGGGCTGGCGTCGTCGCCCAAGCTGCTGATGCTCGACGAGCCGTCGCTGGGGTTGGCGCCGGCGGTCGCCGATGAAATCTTCGAGCGCATCGTCGCCATCCATACCGGCTCGGGGCTTACCGTGCTGATGGTCGAACAACGCGTCGCGGAGGCGCTGCACTTCGCCACGCACGGCTACGTGCTCGAGGCCGGGCGCGTGGTGCTCGAGGGCAGCCATGACGAACTGAAAAGCAACGACCGGATCAGGCAGGCGTATCTTGGAATGTAACGGAGTCATTTTCCTGGCAGTCGAACAGAACCGGGGGAGGATGTGATGCACAACATGAAAATTGCTGCGCTTGAAAAGCACGTGGTCCGCGCGTTGCTCGCTACGGCGATGGCGGCCGCCGCGATTGCCGCAACCGCGCAGACGAACGAAGTGGAGGTCGG
>JBOIFZ010000295.1:0-12851 GCA_050741735.1 Burkholderiales bacterium | reverse complement strand
ATAGGAGAGCGCCGTCGCCCCCGCCCTGATGGCCGTGCGCTTGGGCGTGCGCACCACTTGGGCCTCAAACAACTCGTGCAGCAGCGCGTCCGAAGGATAATCGGCAGCCGTGGCGTTCCACTCGACCTGCAGCTGGCGTCGCTCAGCATCGGTCAGCAGCGGTAGCTCGGACAATCGCCTATCGGGTGTGGAGGCGATGCCCGCCACCAAACCAAGAAAATGCGTCACGAGCCGGTCTATCGTCGCGGGCTCAAACAGGTCGCTGTCGTATTCGAACAATCCACTAAGCAGGCCATCAGGTGTTTCGGTCAGTTCCAGTGTCAGGTCAAACTTGGCTGTCCCGGTGGTCACCGGCAGCTGCTCGATCTGTAGGCCGCTCAGCCGTCGCGGCACCGGTGCCTTGTGCAGAACCAGTAACACGTCGAACAGAGGCGTTCGGCTGGGGTCACGTGCCGGCCGAAGTTCTTCGATGACACGTTCGAACGGGATATCCTGATGAGCATAGGCAGCGAGCGCTACGTCTCGCACCCGGCCGACGAGGTCGCGAAAGCCCGGATCTCCCGTAAAGTCGGTTCGCAGGACCAAGGTGTTGATGAAGAATCCGGTGAGCGGTTCGACGTCCTGCTGTCGACGCCCGGCGATTGCGGTGCCGATAACGACGTCGTCCCGCCCTGCGTAGCGGTGCAAAAGCGTCTTTAGCGCAGCCGCCAGCACCATATACAGTGTCGCATTACAGTGCTGCGCCAGATGCCTCAGCGCCGTGACGATGTGACCGGGGACGACGAAGTTAAGTAGATCACCACGATAAGCCTTGGCGGCGGGACGCTGATGGTCGACCGGCAGATCGAGCGTTGGACGCTCCCCGCCAAGCTGTCGCCGCCAGTACTCCTTTTGAGCGTCGAGGCGTCCGGCGTTCAGTTGATCGTGTTGCCAGGCGGCAAAGTCCGCGTATTGAATGCGCAGTTCCGGCAGCTTGGCTTCTGTCCCGCGACACCTTGCCTCATAGCAAGCCTCGAGCTCTTGCCACAGAACATCGAACGACCAGTCGTCGTTGACCACGTGGTGAAGAGAAAGAACGAGCCAATGTTCGGCGGAACCCAGTCGCAGCAGCAGAGCCCGCAAGAGTGGCGCAGTGCTGAGATCGAATGGTCGCCGTACTTCACTTGACGCCAGACGCCGGGCCTGCAGTGCACGCTCTGATTCGGCGCACCCCGATAGATCGGTGATCGGCAACGCCACCGCGATGTCCTTCGCTACCCGTGGGTGGGCGACGCCATCGACGGCCAAAAATCCGGTTCGCAAAACCTCGTGGCGCCCGACGATGTCGCACAACGCCTGTCGCAACGCCTCGACGTCGAGCGTGCCGCGCAGGCGATACGCGTATGCCATGTTGTAGGTTGGGCGATCCGGCAGCAGCTGATCCAGAAACCATAGTCGTTGCTGCGAATACGACAATTGTCTTGGCTGGTCATTCGGACGCGGTGTGACAGGCGGCAGCCGCGTCTCGCGCCAGGAGCCGTCGCGACCCGACAACAAGGTGAGCAGTCGGTCTCTATTGTCAGTCAAGCTCTGCTTGAGCTCCGGTGTCAAGCTGCCATGCGGGGCCTTGTAGCGAAGACGACCGTCTTGCACCCAGACTGTAACGCCCAACTGCTCGAATTCGGCAATCAGATCCTCTGCTCTACCAAACTTTGGCATGTATTCTAATTTTGTCAGTCGTTGGTCGCGTACTAGGGCGTGCAACGCGGTGCAGACTTACACCTCTCCGTATTCAAAGCCCTTGGCTAACTCACCGGTGACCATTTCCTGTTGTGCCCTGGCAGTCGAGCCCAAGTCATCGATACGTGCAGCGAGATCTCTCAGCTGCGGTCGCTGAAACAGGCTCTGCAGCGGCAACTCGACGCCGAAACGTTCACGGATTCGTCTCACAAGCTGCATTGCCAGCAGCGAATGGCCGCCCGACTCGAAAAAATTGTCATTTACCCCGATCCGGTCGATCCGAAGTGTTTCTTGCCACAGGTCTGCCAATGCCCGCTCAGTGGGCGTTTCCGGCGCAACGAAAGTGGCGGCCGATGCCGTCGTACTGTCGGGCGCCAGCAAGGCCTTACGGTCCACCTTGGCGTTGGGCGTCAACGGCAGCCGGTCGAGCATTACGAACTCGCCGGGTACCATGTAGTCTGGCAACTGGCGGCGCAGATACTGGCGCAGATTTGCCAAGTCCAGTTTGGCACCGGTTCTTGCCGCGACCACGTAGGCAATCAGGCGCAGGTCCGCGTCCACCGAACCATGCACGGTCACTGCAACCTGCCCGACATCCGGGTGGTCGTTCAGGCAGCGTTCGATCTCCTCGAGCTCGATGCGGTAACCGCGCAGCTTGACTTGGTGATCGCTGCGTCCGAGAAAATCGAGCGTGCCGTCTGGGCGGTGGCGGGCGAGGTCGCCGGTCTTGTACAGGCGCTGCCCTTTGCGAAACGGATCGTCGATAAAGCGCTCGCGTGTCAGATCGGGCCGTTTGAAGTAGCCGCGCGCCACGCCGTCGCCACCGATGTAGAGGTCGCCGTTAATGCCGACCGGTACCGGGTTCAGCGCTGAATCCAGCACGTAGATCTGCGTGTTGGCAATTGGCCGACCAATAGGCACCGGCCCTGTCTGTGAATCCACTTCGTGGGTCATCGACCACACCGTGGTTTCGGTCGGTCCATACATGTTGGTGAGCTTCGTTTTAGGCAGCGCCTGCCTCAGCTCAGCCGCTAGCGGCTCGCTCAACGCCTCGCCGCCCACAAGCATCCGTTCCAGCGCCGCCAGGGCCGGCGCCGTTTGGGGATCGCCGATCAGCATGCGGGCCATCGACGGCGTGCATTGCAAGTGCGTGACGCCGCGCGGCCGGATGAGAGCATCGATCGACTGATCGCTCAGAGCGCTGGCAACGGCGCAGCGCCGACGCAGGTCGTCCAGGTAGGGAAGACTGGCTAACACGGTGTCAGCCGGGATGCCGAAGTCAATAAGGCAGGCCAACTCTGTAACACCGATCTGCTTGAGGCGAGTCATCATCGGTACGCAGGACTCTGGTGTGCCGAAGAGACCGCCGGACTCGAAATAGCGCTCGAACGCATGCTCGGCCAACGCATCCAGGTCTGCAGGCGAAAGGGTCTTAATGTCCAGGCCCTTGGGTGCCACTGCCGCGAACAGCCCGACCGCCCCTTTGAGGTAGCTCTTGAAGGGCTCGTGCACCGTGGCCCGCACATGTGCTTCGTCGTGCGACACGAACGTGTGCAACATCAGTGCCACCTGCCCGCTCTCCCCTTTATGTCCGTGCTCCTTCCAGGCCTTACGGTAGGTTGTGATGCGCTCGCTGAGCTGCTCGATCCCCTGCTGGAGCAAGTGCGTGAGCACGTTCGCCCCAATCTCGCCCGCCCGGCGAAAGGTCTCGGGCGAGCCACCCGCGGTCACCCACACCGGCAACTCCAGCTGCACAGGGCGCGGCCGAGTGCTGAACGTGACCGGCTTGCCGTCCCCGCCCGGCGCTTGCCGGGTCTCCCCGCGCCACAGGGCTCGGATGGTCTCAATCCCTTCGAACATGCGCTGCTGTCGGTCGGGGTACGCCTCGGGCGCGATCACGAAATCCTGCGGCTGCCACCCGGAGGCGAACGAGATGGACACGCGCCCGTCGGACAGGTTATCGACCAACGACCACTCCTCGGCCACGCGCACCGGGTTGTGCAGCGGCAGCACCACGGATCCGGCGCGGATGCTGATCCGCTTCGTGATCATCGCCAGCGCGCCGGCCGTAACCGAAGGGCTGGGGAACATTCCACCGAAGGTGTGGAAGTGGCGCTCGGGCGTCCAGACGGCGCAAAAGCCGTGGTCGTCGGCGAAGCGCGCACCCTCCAGCAGCAGCTTGTATTTCTCGCGCCCCTTGGCCTTGGCATAGTCCCCTTCATCGCTGGCAAAATAAAACAAGCCGAAGTTGACGGCGTCGCCGGGCTTGCGGTTCGCGGGGGCTTCGCCGAGGGCCATGCGGCTCGAATACAGCACAACCTTGTAGCCGTGGGTAAGCGTCCAGAAAAGCTCAAGCACCGAGATGTCGAACGACAGGCTGGTGACTGCCAGCCAGACACCGGCACGGGTGCCGAGCCGCTGGTCCATACCGGCGAAGAAATTGACCACGTTGCGGTGCTCCACCATCACCCCTTTGGGATTTCCGCTGGAACCAGAGGTGTACATGATGTATGCGAGCGACTGTGAGGGCACCAGCCGCAACGGGTTTGCGTCGGGCTCGTTCGCCTCAGGCGCACGGTCGACACGCACCACCTCGGCCGCGCCCGCCACCGCTTCCGCCGCAGCGGAATCGGCCAGCAGCAGCCGTACGCCGGAATCCTCGACCATGTAGGCGATGCGTCTGGACGGATAGCTCGGATCCATCGGGATGTACGCGCCACCGGCCTTGTGCACAGCCAGCACCGCGATCACCATCGCGTGGGAACGCTCGATGTACACACCGACCGGGAGGTCGGGCCCCACCCCCTTGGCAATCAACAGATGGGCGAGCCGGTTGGCGCGCGCGTTCAGCTCCGCGTACGTCAACTCCTCGTCAGCGTAGACCAACGCCACCGCGTCCGGCGTGCGTGCGACCTGCTGTTCGATGAGGTGATGGACACACGCATTGCGATCGTATGCCGTGTCGGTCTGGTTCCAGTCGTGCACCAGGAATTGCCGCTCGGCCTCAGTCACCAACGCCATCGCCGGCAGGGGCGCATCGGGGCCAGCAGCCATGGCGGCGAGCACGACATCAAGCTGTCCGAGCAGCCTCTCGACCGTATCGGGCCGAAACAACTCGGGATCGTACTCCGCCTGCAATTCCACGCCGTCACCGGCCGCAGCGACTTTCAGGACCAGATCGCACGCAGCCGCCTCCGGCCCTAGCGCGCCCAGGTCCGGCGCATCCGGCCCCTCCCAAGCTTCCGCACGCACGCCCGCTGGCAGCACAAGCGCGCGAAACAACGGCTGCGCACCGGCCAGCGCCGCGACCGTGGCGAACGGAACGTCCCGGTTCGCCGTTGCCGTCACTACAGCGGCCTGGACGTCAGTAAGGAACGCGCCCACCGTGCCATTGCTGGGGACCCGCAGGCGTAGGGCCAGCAGATTCGGCGTCACTTTCCCATCGCCATTGCGCGCGAGCGCGATGGTTCCCAGCCACAGATCATCCTTCCGGGTGTGCCGGCTGGCCACCAGCGCGAACGCCCCCAGCACGACCGAAAACGGATCCGTGCCGCTGCCGATCGCTAGCGCCGAGACAGCGGCCCACCGTCCGGCGGGTAGGCGCAGCGCCGCTCGTTCCCGCAAGAATGACGATGCCGGCAAGCGCGGTTCGTCAGTAGGCAGCTCGAACGGGCCCGGCCCGCTCGCAATCTGCTGCTTCCAGAATATCGTCTGCTGCGCAATATCCGGCCGTCGCAATGATGCGTTCATGAATCGGCACCCCCTGCGCCTCTTGCGGTCACTATGAAATCGCCCAGCACCATGGCGTCCAGCCCGGCGGCGAGAAACGTGTCGATCGCCTCGGCCGGGGTGCATACGATGGGCTGCCCCTTTACGTTGAACGATGTGTTGAGGAGTATGGGCATGCCCGACTTTGCCGCAAACGCGTTGAGCAATGCGTAGAAGCGCTCATTGGCGGCCTTGGTCACCGTCTGTACACGCGCGGTGCCGTCGATGTGGGTAACGGCGGGCAGCTTGTCCCTGTACGCCGATCGGACCGGGACCACGAATAGCATGTGCGCGTAGGTCTCCTCGTCGCCCGGGTCGAGCTCGAAATATTCAGATGCGCGTTCGGCTGCGACCGCAGGTGCAAACGGACGGAAGCCTTCGCGCTTCTTTATCAGCATGTTCACGCGCTCGCGCATGTCGGACGGGCGCGGATCAGCAACTATGCTGCGCGAGCCGAGCGCACGAGGCCCAAACTCCATACGTCCCTGGAACCAGCCGATGATGTGCCCGTTGGCCAACCGCTCCGCCACCGCGGCCGTCAGTGCCGGGAATGAATCATAGGCAACGGCCTGGACATCTTTGCGCGCCGAGAGCACCTTTTGGATGTCAGTGCGCCCGTAAAACGGTCCCCACAGCGGCGCAGCAATGCGCGGCGCCGGCGTCTTGGCGTCACGGCTGTGCTGCACGTAGAGCGCGGCTCCCAGGGCCGAACCATCATCGCCCGCGGCCGGCTGTACGAACACGCGGCGGAACAGTCGACTCCTGCGCACGACGCCGTTGTTAGTGCAGTTGAGCGCCACGCCACCCGCCATGCATAGATCCTTGAACCCGGTCTTGCCGGCGAAGTGCTTGAGCACGTGCAGTTGCACCGTTTGCAGCACCGCTTGCACCGCTGCCGCCAGGTCCTTGAACCGCTGGTCCATTTCGCCGTCGGGGGCGCGCGGCGGCCCGAAGAGTTCGGTCAGCGTCGCCAGCGCGCCACCATGCGTCTCCTTCTCCGCAATCGTGGTGTTCTTGCCGAAAAGGGGAATCGCGTAAGTCCCATCGTCCCTGAGCCGGACCAGGTCCATCACCCGATTAAAGTACTTGCGGCGATCGCCATAAGGCGCGAGCCCCATCACCTTGTACTCATCCATATTGAAGGCGAACCCGAAGTACAGCGTGAATACGCTGTAGAGGACGCCCAGGGAGTGAAACGCCGGCACCTTCACCTGCAGATCGAACTTGTTATCGATCACCGCATACACCGTCATGCTGTCGACCTCGCCCATGCCGTCACTCACCACGACCAGCGCCTCGTCGAATCCACTTTGGTAGAACGCGCTCGCCGCGTGCGCCAAGTGGTGCGGAACAGCGACGAACTTGCTCTTCCAGTCGACGCCCGGGAAATGCTGTTCGAGCAATTGAATCTGCAGCCGCGAGTCGTACACCTCCGAGAACTGGTCGCGATAGAACTGCTCCTCTTCGAACATGGTGCGGTGCGGAGCGTAGTCAAAGCCGTGCGCAACGTATGCCAGATCGCGGGGATCCAGCCGGGCGTACTCGAGGCAACAACGAATAGAGCGCACCGGAAACGCACCGGTCGCCTTCTCCCGCGTGAGCCGCTCCTCAGCCACTGCGACATCGACTTGCCCGTCGCGAACCAGAACCGCGGCGGAGTCAAAGCCCTGAGCGATCCGGTACGCCCGAGGCTCCAAGGCGGGAAACCGCGATTGCTTGAATCGAACCGCGTTGTCGAAGCCGCTGATGCCAATGATGTCCACGTGTCCTCTTAGAGCAACGATCAAGGAGACAGTCGTGCACGCACGTTCGTCAGCGTGCCGACGACGTGGCCGACAAGAAAACAGCAAGGCGACGCCATGCCTTTGTCCCCGTTCATTGATGGCTCTCGATCACGGGCGTATGTAACCGCCCGCCCAGTTCTTGATTTCCTCAATCAGCCGACGCCGGTGCAGTTCTAGTGTGTAGGTATGCGCCGCCTGTGGCCAGAAAAGCTCGGTGCAAAAGCGCTGATAGCCAGCCACGTCCAATGTCCGACCAAATTGTCCCAATTGGTTGTAGTACCGCGTCGCGTATCGCGTGAACACGGACAGCACCCGCCCCCTCCGTTCGCAGATAGCCTCAAACGCCGCCCGCAGTTGCTCCCCAGTCGGTTGATCCCTGAGTGTCAGCGGATCAAGCATTTCGCTGTCTTTCTCGCTTTCTCCCTGCAAGGTCGGCAGTAGATTCAAGCGTCGCTTCAACCACACGAGGTATCGTGCGGGATTCGTATACTTCATAACGACTGCGCGCGCCCTGAATCCATCATCCAGAGAACAGACGGGGTCCAGCAAGAGCATGCCAATCACTCGCGGATCTGCGGGCGCGAGCCTGATCGCATTGTCCGCACCGGCGCAGAGCCCACCCAGCACGAGTCGCAAACGACCCAGGCGCGACTCCAGCACGCCCACGATCTCCTCGTAATCTGCCGCTACGGATTGCTCATTCGTCAGGCCGGAGCGTGCTGGGCTATCGCCCCTGCCGGCCAGATCGACCCGCAGCGAATTGAACCCCATATCGGCAAGCTTCCTGACGAGGCGGACGTATAGTCGATATGGACCGACTCGATGCAGCAAACCGGCGTTCAGAAAGACGAACACCGGCAGCTCCCGCGCGTCGCGATGAGGCACGCCCGGGAGGCTCAATATTCCGAACAACCGTCCGCCTTCCCCAAATTGCAGCGGTTCTTCCGTCAAGACGTGGTCAGGCATGCGATCAGGCGCTCCAATACCAGCCGAGGTATCAAGACATCTTCCGAATCTGTTTCCCAGTTACACGCAAATCGCGCTACATCCTGGGGAACTCCTGGTACGGGGAAACCGGTTTCCGACGTTGTGCTGACGATGTGCAGCTTGCTCTTCGGAACACTCGAATACGTACTCGCATCCAGCAAACGGAACTCTTCGGTCATGCGCTCGGATAGACGGTACCCCGCATACTCATGCATCCCTTCACGGCGCTCAGCGCGACTCAGATAGTAATTTCGCTCAAGCACTGCCATTTGAATGCGACGCAGTGACTCAAGATACCCGGTCCCTTCGGGTACCGGATCCCATAGGACCAGCCGCTGGACGTCATTTGTTGCCCCTACCGACCTGCAGGCCAGCAGCGCGCCAGCCCGAACTCCCAGAATCCGCACTACGCTGCCGCCGGACAACTCGCGCCCTTCTCGCATAGCGAGCGCGATGTCCTCCACCCAATCGGAGACCGCAACCTCGCCGAGGTCACCAAACGAATCCCCGGTACCTCGATAATCCAACCTGAGGACGTGCTGGCCTCTCTCAGCGAGGGATATAGCCAGCTTTCGAAGCGCAAGCTGCGTGCGCATGTATTCCGAAAACAGAGGCGGACAGATGACCGTGAGTACGCGGCCATTGCCACCGACCGGCAGATGATAATTCGCGAAAAGCTGGCGGTTGTTCGGTCCAAAGTAAAACGCTTCGATCATGGGGAAAGCCAGCGCGGAACCCGCTTTCGCAACGGGGGGCTTGGCTGGCGCCGGGGCAATCGGTTCATGCGCGAGATCAGCGGGCGTCATCGATAGCACGCGGGTAGCCAGAGCTTCCAGCGTCGGGCACTCTTCCAGCAATTCGCGTAACGAGACCGTTACTCCAAAGCGCTTCTGTATCGCGCCACTCGCCTGGGTGAGGAACAGAGAATCGAGACCCAGCTCGAGAAACACCATGGCCGTATCAAGCGTGGCGGCATCGATGCCCGACAGCTCGGAGAACAGGGTTTGTAAGCGCTTGATCATCTGCGCCCCACGTTCCGCAGAGGGTTGCGGCGCTGTCGATGCGGGTAGGGAATCCTCGAGCGGGGCGGATTCGGGCAAAGCGGTCGGGGTGAGCAGCCGTCGGGAATCGATGGCTGCCGCAGCCGGCGTGATCCAGAAGCGACGCCGCTCAAACGGATAGGTGGGGAGCGATATCCGGCGGCGCTTAGATTGAGCGTGAAACGCGGACCAGTCGATGCCGGCGCCTGCCGTCCACAGCCGGCCTGCGGCCGCAAATAAATAGTCGAGATCGGCCTCGAAATCCTGGCCCGTGTGCAGCGAGGTGAGCACGAGCTGCTCGGCTTTGCGAGCCGGGTGCTGCCGCGCCAGGCTGGTGAGAGCTTGGCCCGGACCCACTTCTAGCAGAACCAGACTGGGATCCATGAGCTGGCCGGCACCGTCCATGAAACGCACCGGCTGGCGCATCTGCTGCGCCCAATACGCGGGATCGGTTGCTTCTGAGTCCGTAATCAACTTGCCCGTGAGCCCGGAAACCCAGCGTTGCTTTGGCGAATGGCGCGGAATCGTACGTACGAATTCGGTAAAACCCGCGACCATCGGTTCCATCATCGGCGAATGGAATGCATGTGACGTCGGCAGCTTTTTATGGGCGATCTGCCGGGCAGTGAGCCGCCCCTCCAGTTCCGCTATGGCGGCGTGATCGCCCGAGATCACGGTGAGGCTAGGCGCATTGAGCGCCGCCACGGCCGTCTGGGGATACAAATCGGCAGTGATCTTGTCAACTGGGGAGCGCACTGCGAGCATCGCCCCGGATGGCAGGTCCTGCATCATGCGCCCCCGGCGTGCGATCAGACGTAGCGCGTCATCCCGGGTGAACACTTCCGCGAGGCACGCAGCAACGTATTCGCCCAGACTGTGGCCGATCATCACCGCGGGCTGGATGCCCCAGGACATCCACAATCGCGCAAGCGCATATTCGATGACGAACAACGCGGGCTGCGTGACGGCGGTCTGCGTGATTTGCTCCTGCGCGGCGGCAATACCCGCGTCCGGCGGGTAGAGGATCGTACGCAGATCCAACCCGAGATGTGGCCGCAGGACCTCGGAACACTCGTCAACATCGGTCCGGAATGACACCTCGGAGTGGTAGAGCGTGCACCCCATGTTGACGTACTGAGCGCCCTGCCCCGGGAACAGGAAAGCAACACCTATGAGCGGCCGCTCCGCGTTGCCGGTGAACACACGCTTCGGATCAGGCTGCGCCAGCAGCTTGATCGCCTCGCTGCTGTCGCGGCATACGAGCGCGCGGCGGTGGTTGAACGCGCGGCGACCGGTCTGCAGCGTGTAGGCTGCATCGGCCAGGTCAATAGACTCTACGCCGGCAAGATGCTCTTTGAGCCGCGCGGCCGCGCGATCGAGCGCCGCGGCTGAACGCGCCGAAAGCACCAACAGCTGCCGATTGCGTGCCGGGCCGCCCGGCTCAGCGGCGGGTGCTTCCTCGAGCACCACATGCGCGTTCGTGCCCCCCACGCCCAACGAGCTCACTCCGGCCCGGCGCGGCGTGGCGCCGGACTTCCAGGGTTGCAGCCGGGCGTTGATGTAAAACGGACTGTCTTCAAGACCCAGCTTCGGGTTCGGTGACTTGAAATGCAGGCTCGCGGGCAGGAGCTTGTGATGCAACGCGAGCGTCGTCTTGATGAGGCCCGCCACGCCGGCCGCCTGATCCAGGTGGCCGATGTTGGTTTTTATGGATCCGACCGCGCAGAATCCCTTGTCACGTGCGCCGCCGGCGCGGAACGCCTGCGTTAGCCCGGCGATTTCGACCGGGTCACCGAGAGGCGTACCGGTTCCATGCGCTTCGATATACGAGATGGTTTCGGGGTCAATGCCGCCGAGCGCGTGGGCCATCGAGATCACCTGCGCTTGCCCATCGACGCTCGGCGCGGAAAAACTGATCTTGGCGGCGCCGTCATTGTTGAGCGCCGCGCCCTTGATGACCGCGTAAACGGTATCGCCGTCAGCCTGCGCGTCGCGGAGTCTGCGTAGAACCACGATTCCGACGCCGTTGCTGAACACCGTTCCCTGGGCGTCGCGGTCGAATGCCCGGCAGTGCCCATCGGGCGCGGTAATCATGCCTTCCTGCCTCAGGTAGCCGCGCCGCTGCGGCAGGGTAATCGAAACCCCGCCGGCCAGCGCCATATCGCACTGGTAACTGAGCAGGCTCTGCACCGCCGAGCAAACCGCCACCAGCGCGGTCGAGCAGGCCGTCTGGATGTTGAGCGCCGGGCCCTTTAGATCGAGCTTGTAGGCGACCCGGGTCGTCAGATAATCGTTCTGTTTACTCGTCATCATCGTGAACCAGCCGACAATGTCGGTCACGTCCCTGCGGCTGAGAAGGTTTTGCAGGTAGTAGCTGTTCTCTCCGGCGCCGGCGAACACGCCGATCGGGCCGGTGAATCTCTGCGGGTCATAACCCGCGTCTTCCAGCGCCTCCCACGCGGTTTCCAGAAATACTCGATGCTGCGGATCGAGAACCTCCGCTTCCTTCAGGTTGATGCCGAAGAAACTTGCGTCGAACATCTCGATGTCGTCAAGAATGCCGCGCGCCCGCACGTAGGCCGGACTGGCACGCGCTACCATGTCCTCGTCCGGTCCGGCTTCCAGCTCGTCGTCGTGGAAATGCGAGATCGTCTCCCGGGCTTCCAGCAGGTTCTGCCACAGCTGCGCGACGTTGCGTGCGCCGGGGAAGCGGCCCGCCATCCCGATGATCGCGATACCTTCTTCCGGATCGTATGCTGCCGAGTAAGACATCGTTACCGTTGCCCCTTGATGGTTCGTTGCCTGAGCATCGCCTCACGCTGCTTGAGCGCGCGGTCCGTGGCCGCCGCCGGCGCGAGCGACTGTCTGGCCGTACCGCTCAGATAGCTCGCCAGCGTGCGGACGGTTGGATACTGCATGAGCGCGACAAACGGCAGGTCGGGCCGCAGCGACGCGCGCAGCCGGCTGTGCGCCCGCAGGAGTAGCAGCGAATGACCGCCCAGATCAAAGAAGTTGTCGTTGACGCCAACCCTGTCTATGCCCAGCACCGCGGTCCAAATCTGCGCGATCGCGTTTTCGGCGGGTGTACGTGGAGCAGCATAGGAACGACCGTCGCCTGGGAGTGAGACCGCCGGGGCTGGCAGTGCCTTGCGATCCACCTTGCCGTTGAGAGTGAGCGGCAAGGCCTCCAGGCTCACGAAGTGAGACGGCACCATGTACTCCGGCAGGCTCGCGCGGAGGAGCACGCGCAACTGCTCGACCAGATCGACAGGCGGATTCTCGGTAATGAGGTAGGCAACCAGGCGCTGGTCCCCTGGGACGTCCTCGCGCGCAATGGCCACGACCTCGCGGATTGCCGGGTGGCGGGCGATACCGGCTTCGATTTCCCCCAGTTCGATTCGGTAGCCACGGATCTTGATCTGGAAATCGAGCCGCCCCAGGTGCTCGAGCGTGCCGTCACTGCGCCAGCGGGCACGGTCTCCGGTGCGGTAGAGCCTTGCCCGCGGCGTGGCACTGAACGGGTCCGGGATGAAGCGCTCGGCGGTCAACTCGG
>JBOIFZ010000294.1:0-8529 GCA_050741735.1 Burkholderiales bacterium | reverse complement strand
CTGCGGATCCGCCCTTTATCGAGTCGCGCAGTGTCCTTCACGACCAGGGTCCATCTGCCTTGCGGGCTCTTGCCGATCAGGGAGGATAGCGCAGACGTGCTGACAGGATCGTACGATGTGCGCAGGTTGTTCGTACCGCCGCCGGCGTTGTCATGCAATACGATCGCGCCGACGCCCGAAGCGGACGGCGGCCGCAGCAATACGGACAGGTCGCCAATGTACGTGTGCTCGATGTGCACGGTCACTTTGAGATTCTTGAGCACCGCCGCTTCAGCGACGTTGACAGCCAATCTGGAAGTCTTGAAGTCGGTGATGGGAACGTTCTGCGTCGCCGTTGCCGTGACAACGCGATCCTGTGGCGTCGGTGTCGGCATGGCAAGCTCGACCGCCTTCCTCGCGTTGAGCCTTCCGTAGCCGTATTTGGGGCTGTGACCGTTCCGATCGTAACCGCCGCCTGCGGTATCGATCCTGTCGCAACTACTCTTCATGACCTCGCGGACTTCGTCCCAGCGTAGAGCTGGATTGCGCGAGAGAATGAGCGCCGCGACGCCCGCCGCGCCCGGGCTGGCGCTGCTGGTGCCGCCGAAGCTGTTCGTGTAATTGCCCGCAGCATCGCCTCGGCTGGCCTGCCCAGGGTTGTACCCCGAGGGGCCCGTGTTGTCGGTGGTCCAGATCCCTGTCGTCAATCGAGGCTGCACGACCTCGTTGCTCGGAAACGCGCACCACACCGCATTCCCGAAATCACTGTAGGCGCTCTTCCTGCCCAGATCGTTGCACGCAGCGATCGCCATGACCCTGCTGTAACTCGCATAGCCGTCGTTATCGACCGGCTCGTTGCCGTTGCCCGCCGCGAAACAGATGACGCAGCCTTTGCCGTTGCGTCCCTGATTGACCGCGAAGTCGATCGACAGGCGGGTGGAATCGGGCAGCGGAACCACTTGATTGTGGAACGGGTCATTCGGATCCGACCAGTCGCCATCCTCCGGACCCCAGCTGCACGAAATCACGTCGGCACCGTTCTGCGCAGCCCAGACGAACGCGTCGGCCTCCTGCTGCGAGCCCAGGCCCGATGCAAGACGGATCGGAATGAGCTTCGCTCGCGGGGCAACGCCCGATGCGCCGAAATTTCCGTCGGCGCACGCGACTCCTGTGCAAGCGGTCCCGTGGCGATCACCTGGTCCCGGGCGCGGATTGTTGGTGCCAAGGGTCACGTCGCGCGGCGCGATGATCTTGGCGCCGCTGCGAAACTCTTCATGGTCCAGGTCGACGCCATCGTCGATGATCGCGATCGTCGTGCCGGTTCCATCGGCAAGACTCCAGGCGGCCTCCACGTTCGCGTGAGCATTCACGTCGGTTGAGCCGATCCTGGTTTTCTTGAGATGCCACTGGTTAACAAAGGCACCCCGATATCCCATGCGCCGAATCAGCTCCGGATGAACGTATTGGACTGCTTCCTGCTTCAGAAGCCTGGCAACCAGGTCGAACACGTCCAGCCCGATCCCCTCGCGCGCGGCGGCGAACCAGGCGTTGCGCGCGTAAGTCAGGGCCCGCGTGCCTCTGAGCTTGTACTTCTGCAGCAGCTTTTTGATGTCGCGGCTCTTCGCGTCATCTTCGAACTTGATGAAGCAGTTCTCTGTGTACAACACCGGGGCGCCCGACTTGGGGTCCACCAGCACACGCCCCGCGAAACGTACGGCCTTGTCCCGCTTAAGCGTGCGTCGCGCTTCATTGCGTAGACCTCTTCGGCGCCGCTCATCGGTTGCCCTGAATATTTCGACCCCCGCGATCGGGAATCGCTCGACGAGTTCGAACTCGGTCAGGATCGCGCGGGACTCTCTCTTGAGCGGTGCGGCTTCCTGCGGAGCGCCGATAGCGGAGTCTCGACTATGGGTACGAACGGCAACCAGCGAATCGCTCTCCCGCAGGGCATACTTCCTGCCCGTCTTGCCACCGTATTGGACGACGTACATCAGCCCCTCCTTTGTCGTGCTGCTTCTTCCTGGTGTTCCTGCGCTCACATGGCTGAGATCGCGCTAATCGCTTTGCGTTCCAGGTCGCAGCGTGTGGGGACGCCCAGTCTACGCTTCGCGAAGAGGTGAGCAAAATCAACCGAAAGTCGGATGCGCTTCGACCGGTCAAGTCTGCCCTTGCGGAGGAGCGTACGCTTATGGCACGTGGGCATTGGATGCGTGAGGAAGCGCCGCTGTGCCGGGGTCCGAAATGTCCTCCAATTCCGAGGAAGGCAGGTTGAAGCGAGGTGATCGTGGGTAGGAAAGAAAGTCTGATCTCCGGCTTCCCGGAGAAGCTGAAAAGAAGCACGAGCTCACCGGAACTCGTCTATCGGATCTCCAAGGAGCATTATGCCGTTCGAGGTTCGTCGGCACTTCGTGAGCCTGAATCTCCTGTATTCACCTTGACCACTGACACCGGCGAACGCATTACCGTGTGTCGGGGAGATCCGACCGGCAGGCGCGAATTGTCCGAACACGCGATTATCACGGCGGTGTACTCGGAGCCGTCATCTGGTGGCGTGGTCGTGCCAACCGGCATCGTTTTCGTACGCTTTCGAGATTCGATCAAAGCCGAATCCAAACGGCAGGCTCTCGAGCGGGCAGGGTACAGGTTGGTCCGGTTGTTGGCCTATGCATCCAACGCGGCGTGGGTGGAAGCGGTAAGCGGCGACATCGCGGAGGCATTGCGGAACATTGGGCGTCTGGAGGAACTAGACGCGGTGGAGAACGTGGAGCCGCAACTGCTATCGAAGCGCGCTTCCAGGTGATTCGGGGCGTTCGTCCATGTGAATAATGGCAGCGAAAGTAACCATGCAAAGGATTCGAGAATTATGCGGGCTTCAGGTAATCGCTGTTTTACTTGGAGCCGTTGTCTTGACTACGGCGGTCGCGGCTGCCGAAGGGCCGAACGCGGCCTACCGCTTGATTGCGGGCAAAGGTCACGCCGTTTACGGCGCGGGCGCCGACGTCATGTTGGGGGATGCGGCAGCTTTGGATGCGGCCTTTCAGGTGGTGGATTTCATTGACGGCGGAGACGGGGACGATGTGATCAGTGCCGGTGGAGGAAACGACATCCTTATCGGCGGCGAGGGCGCGGATGTCCTTGTGGGCAATGCAGGCAACGATAATCTGGAGGGCGGCGCGGGGGCCGACATCCTCAATGGCGGTGAGGGCGATGACCGCTACGTGGCGGATGCGAGTGACACCATCGAAGACTGCGCAGGAACGAACACGATCGCGCTTTCCGAAGGCGACGGTCCCGAGAGCTGGTTGCTGCGGGAGACCGTGGTGGATAACCAGCCGCAATTCGTGTTCGTGCTGGCGAATCAAACGCCGGAGGCCGGCGGGCCGCCGGGCCTCAAGATCAAAGGACGGCTCGAGTGCTTCAGCTTCGAGTTCGCGAACGGCGAAGTCGTGTCCGCGGGGGAACTCATTTATCGCACCGCCACCGAAGGCCGTGCGGTTCCCGGGACGGCTGCCGATGAGGTGCTGATCGGGACGCGTTTCGATGATCGTCTCGAAGGCTTCGGCGGCAACGATACGCTCGACGGGCGCGAGGGCAACGACGAGCTGCTCGGCGGCGCGGGCGATGACGTGTACCTCTTCGAACGCGGTTTCGGCATCGACCGGATCGAAGAATTCGTCGCTTTCGGCACTGATACGGTTCGCTTCGGCGCGGATATCAGCGCAGCCGAGGTGACCGTTAGCCGGCGCGGGAGCGGCGATCTGGTGCTATCGCTCTCTTTGCAGGACCAGGTGACGGTGGTCGGGCAATATCGGGACGTCTCGAAGATCGAACAAATCGAATTCGGCGATGGCGTGACACTGACGCCCGCCGACCTCAACGCGCTGTCCGTTTCCTCGATGGTCGGTACCGACGGCCCCGATACGCTGCCGGGCGCTGCCGCGCAGGATGACGTGAGACGAGGCTTGCGGGCCACGCATTGACCATGGAGCAACGGCGATCATTGTGCAATCAGCCTGGGCTGGCCCGATTCGTTTTTCGCAAAGCACGCGATAAAGGCGAGACGCGGCTGGATTCTGACTGCCGGGCCTGCGGCTATGCCGCAACCGGCGCCAGATTGCGCTCGAACTGGGTTACCGATTCCTTCCAGGAAAATTGTTCGGCAAAGCTGCGCGCCTTGTCGCGTGATATGTCCAGTGCGCGCAGACACGCCACCGCCAGATCGTCGTGCAATACGCCGGCGCCGCTGTCACCGATGACGTCGATCGGCCCGCTGACCGGATAGGCCGCAACCGGCGTGCCGCACGCCAGCGATTCCAGCATCACCAGCCCGAAGGTGTCGGTCAGACTGGGAAACACGAATACGTCGGCGGCACGATAATAAGTGGCGAGTTCCGCCGGAGTCTTGATGCCGGCGAAGTAAACCTCGGGATATTTTCGCTCCAGTTGCGCGCGCATCGGACCCTCGCCCACCACCCATTTCGATCCGGGCAGCTCGATTTTCAGGAAGGCTTCGATGTTCTTTTCCACCGCCACGCGGCCCACGTAGAGGAAAATCGGTGGTTCGGTTTCCAGTCGGTTGCGTTCGCCGGCGGAAAACGTCACCGTGTCCACCCCGCGTGTCCATGCCACCGTGTTCCCGAAGCCGCGTGCCTCGAGATCCCGGCGCACCGCAGGGGTAGGTACCATCAGGGCGCGCGAGGGCGCGTGGAAACGGCGCAGCCAGCCGTAGGTCAGGCCCAGCGGAATCCGGGTGCGGGCATGGACGTATTCCGCAAATCGGGTATGGAAGGCGCTGGTGAACGAGAGCCCGCGTTTCAGGCAATAGCGGCGCGCGGCGGAGCCGAGCGGGCCTTCGGTTGCGATGTGGATGGCGTCGGGGGAAAACGTTTCGATCTCCCGGCTGACGCCACCATATGGCAGCAAGCTCAGGCGGATTTCCGGATAAGTGGGGCAGGCAATGGAACGGAAGCCCTGTGGTGTGACGAAACGTACGTCGTGGCCGAGTTCGCTCAAACCTTCCTGCATTTTCCGCAGGGTCGTGACAACCCCGTTCACCTGCGGCAACCAGGCATCGGTGACGATCAAAACTTTCATGCGTGGGCTTTCTCTTCGTAATCGATGATGTTTGTTGTGGAAGAAAGCGGCAGGGGACGCCGCCATTCGATGATTTTGAGTTCGCCTTCGTGGGTTTCCACCAGGGCGGAGAGGCTTTCCACCCAGTCGCCGTCATTGCAGTACACGATCCCGCCGATCGGCTTGATGATCGGCTTGTGGATGTGGCCGCAGATCACACCCTGGAATCCGCGTTGCCTTGCCTCCCTGGCGACGGCTTCTTCGAAGGCGGTCATGAAATTGACCGCTTTCTTGGCCTTGTGCTTCAGGTACTGGGAGAGCGACCAGTAGGGCAGCCCGAGTCTTGCGCGGACATGGTTGAACCACCGGTTGAGTTTCAGGATGAAGGAATAGAGCTGGTCGCCGACCAGTGCGAGCCACTTGGCATGCTGGACCACCGCGTCATAGAGGTCGCCATGGATTACCAGGAAGCGGCGCCCGTCGGCAAGGGTGTGTACCGCCTCGTCGCAGATTTCGATGTCGCCAAAGGCCAGTCCGAGAAACTGGCGCATGACCTCATCGTGGTTTCCGGCGACGTAGATGACCCGGGTGCCCTTGCGCGCCTTGCGCAAAACCTTCTGCACCACGTCGTTGTGGGCTTGGGTCCAGTACCAGCCGCGTTTCAGTTGCCAGCCGTCGATGATGTCCCCGACCAGATAGAGCTGGTCGGATTCGGTGTGACGCAGGAAATCGAGAAGGTATCCGGCCTGGCAGCCCGGCGTGCCGAGATGCACGTCGGAAATGAAGATCGAGCGGTAGCGGCGGATCTGCGCAGATTCGGTGTTGCTCAGATTCAGGACGCGGGTCTCTTGAACATACAGGCGCACATGGGACCACACCGATATGACAGGGATATTTCAAATCCCCGTCGTCTTCAATTCCTCGATCGGGGCCGGGCCAACGCATCGCGTTGAGTTGGTGACACCACGTGTTCAAGACGGGGTATTGCCGGTGCCTGGAAGCTGCTTTTTGGGACCGCAACTTGAGGTGCGGCAATTCGCAATCGACCTCCGCCGTTCTCGCCACCGACACGGGCTGATTCTGCGTATGATGATTCACGCGAATCCGCAATGCGCCGAATCGCAAGTTGCTGAAACGCTATCTGATTATTCGGAGGCAAGCCGTGAAGGTTATCCTGTGCGTACCGGTAATGATGGTCCTGACGGTGAGCGCCCAAGCAGCCTTGCCGGGCGACGGCGCAGAAGGCAAGCGCCTGCATGACGCAAACTGCATGGGTTGTCATGACACTGCGGTCTACACCCGTAAGGACCACTTGGTCTTGTCGTTGAATGCGCTAAAGCAGCAGTTGGAGGGTTGCAGCCACATGGCAGAAAAAGAATTCTCGCCGGCCGAGACGCAGAACATCATCAAATACCTGAACGACCGCTTTTACCGATTCCAATAGCGCGTGAACGGTGACTTGCAGGCGCTGATTCGATCTAAACCAGTGACCTTCCTGGACTTTGTGCAACCCCCCGGCCGCTCCCGCAAGACGACACGAAGCGGGCCTCACCGCCGCGGCCGCAGCCGTTGAGCCGCCCGCCCCCAGGAAGAGATAACAGGAGGAATTCAGGATGGAAAATCGCAGTCAACTCATGTTGAACCTTGCCAAGACGGCGCGGTATCACCAGCGCGCCGAGAAGTGGTATCTGCGCCTGAACGACTTGGGCACGCTCCTAAGCCTGCTTGCGGGTGCCGCAGTATTCGCGGGACTGCTGCGAGAGAGCTCTTTGTTGACCACCGTTGCCGCGGCGTTAGTAATGCTCTTCTCGGGTTTGAATCTTTTAATCGGGAGCGCGCGGAAGGCCACGGCGCAGCGGGAGCAGTATCTTCGCGTTCGTGATCTTGAGGCGAAGGCGCGTGAAATTGCCAGCGACGAGGCATTGCGCGCCGAGATCAAGAAGATAGAACGCGACGATACGATGTCGATCTTGTTGCGCCGATAAAACGGCGGGATGAACACGCTGAAGAGACATAGCGTGGTCCGACCCGTGGTTGGTTGAGGCCGATGCATGAACGCCTTCCTGCAGCAGTTCAAAGGCGGTGATCGACGCTCGATAGGTGCGGTTCCGGAAGTCGTGAATCAGGTCATGGCGTATCCCGGTCTTTTTCCCGTTGTTTTCAACGGTATGACCGATCCTGATCCCTTGACCCGAATGCGGTGCTCAGACGCCATCGAGAAGATCACTGCCTGCCGCCCGGAGTACCTTGGCGCATATAAAAAACGGCTAATCAAGTTGGCTGGCGCGGCTCAACAGCAAGAAGTTCACGGGCGCGCCGCGGCACGCCTTCCGGAAATCAGCCGGGCAACCGTCTACAAGACGCTCGGCGAAATACGGGAAGTCGTCGTTGGCGGCCGATCCAAGCGCTATGATCCGAACCTGGATGCGGCACACGAGCACCTGGTTTGTGAGCGTTGCGGGCTGATTCGCGACGTCTATCCCGAGGGGAAGAAGGGTCTGCGGCTCGCCAAGGCAGGGCGGTACGGCTTCACGCTGTCGGGCATCGAGATCGTGTTCCGTGGACTGTGCCCGGACTGCGCAAAAGGCAAAGCTGGCCGCTAAATGAAGACGACCATGCTGATTTGCTTCGCAACTCTCTTGGGCGCATGCGCCGGCGATGCACATTCACCCTTTCCTCCGCCCGGCCAATGCCCGCAACCGCGCTTCACCGGCAAGGCGCCGGAGGCAATCTACAATCTATCCAATCCCCTGGGTCCCAGTGCGGCAAACATTGCGGCCGGACGCAGACTATATGAAAAGGAGGTGAACCCAAGCTGTCAGATGTGCCACGGAATCAAGGGCGACGGCCAGGGACCGCTGTCGAGCCAGTTCGATCCGCCGCCCCGTAACTTCGCCTGCGCCCAGACGGTCAATGGCATCCCCGACGGTCAACTGTTCTGGATCATTCACAACGGCTCGCCGGGAACCAGCATGCCGAGCTTCAACGCGTTGCGCGACGAGCAGGTCTGGCAGGTGGTGTTGTACTTGAGGGAGCTGGCCAGGTAGAACCCGGTGCCGCACACCAACCGTCTTGCTCTGCGTTGCAAGCATTCATGGCGCGGTTTCGATCTCTTTGCTCGACTCTGGCGATGCAGACGGGTCACCTCCCAAACGGACTCCTCGATGTACCCACCAAGCCCGAAGCCTGGTCATTCCGTCTTCGAGGCAGATGCGCTTTAGCTCCAGGTCAGCCTCATCTCGCCATTGATCTTTTGACAACCCTGCTTCTCGCATGAGCTGGTAAAGCGCGTCATGGACCAACGAACCGCGCATAAAGTTCCTGGTGTCAATCGTTGGCCCGGATGGTCCATCCCAGGCGTAGCCCCGCCTAATCGCCAAGGTGCCGTCTGTGCCTAGCGCAACAAACCCTGTTTTAACGGGCTGTTGCGGTATCACGCTTACCTTTACTGAGTAGGCCTCGGTCAACTGGTATTTG
>JBOIFZ010000293.1:0-6172 GCA_050741735.1 Burkholderiales bacterium | reverse complement strand
AGGCGATGGCGCTGCTGGAGCGCGAAGTTGCGCGTGTGCCGACGGAGGAGGTCACGCTCGTCGGCAGTTCGCTCGGCGGTTTCTACGCCACCGCTCTCACCGAGAAAACCGGTGTGCGCTCGGTGCTGGTGAATCCGGCGATCACGCCGCAGGAGGGTCTGCGCGCCTACCTCGGCTCGCAGAGGAATCTTTACTCGGGCGAGGAGTACGTGCTCACCGAAGAACACCTCGCGCAACTCGCCGAATTGCACGTGCCGAAGCCGGCCCGGCTGGACCGCTATCTGCTGCTGCACACCACCGGGGACGAATTGCTCGACTGGCGCGTCGCGGTAGACCACTACCGCGGCTGCCGGCAGGTCATCGTGCGGGGCAGCGATCACGGGTTCAAGGAATTCGGCGACTATCTGGATATCGTTCTCGAATTCGCCAAATGAGGGACACGCTTGCCGTATAATCGCGCGCTCGCTTTTCCCCTCACCCTTCACTCCTCACGCTTCACCAGCGCAGCACATGAACGTTTTCTTCGAAGAGGACGGCGGCTTCAAGGTCGGCACCGTGCTCGCCGATAACAACACCTCGCTGCAGGTCGAAACCCTGCACGGCAAGCGCACCAAGGTGAAAGCCGCGGCGGTGCTGATTCGCTTCGAGCACCCCGCGCCGTCGCAGTTCATCGCGGAGGCGAACAAGATCTCCGCAGAAATCGATCCAGCGTTTCTGTGGGAATGCTGCGGCGAGGACGAGTTCTCGTTCGAGCAGCTGGGGCGCGAGTACTTCGGGCGCGAACCCGGGGCGCAGGAGAGCGCCGGCCTGCTGATGCGGCTGCACGCCACCCCGACGCATTTCTACAAGAAGCGCAAAGGCCATTACAAGGCCGCACCGCCGGATGCGCTTAAGTCGGCGCTCGCCAGCATCGAGCGCAAGCAAAAACAGGCGGCGCAGCAATCCCGCTACCTCGAGCAACTTGGCCGGTTCGAGTTGCCAGAGGAGCTCCGGCCGATGTTGAAGGAACTGCTGTACCGGCCCGACAGGAACAGCATCGAGTTCAAGGCGCTGGACCAGGCCGCGGTTCAGGCGCGGCTGACGATTCCGAAATTGCTGGAAAAATGCGGTGCGCTGCCGTCCAGCCACGACTATCACTACGGGCGCTTCCTGTTCGAATACTTTCCCAGGGGCTCCGGCTTCGATGCGGCGCTCACGGTTACCGATCCCGGCGCGCTGGAAACCGCGGAAGTGGCGGCGTTCAGCATCGACGATGCGACCACCACGGAGATCGACGATGCGTTCTCGGTCACCAGGCTTGCGAACGGCAACTGGCAGATCGGCGTGCACATCGCCGCGCCCGCGCTCGGGCTTAAGGTCGGATCGCCGCTGGATATCGAAGCGGCAAAGCGGCTTTCCACCGTCTACTTCCCGGGAAACAAGATCACCATGCTGCCGGAATCCGTGATCGACCAGTACACGCTTTCGGACGGCCGCGATCGCCCGGCGCTGTCGATGTACGTTGAGGTGACGCCCGAACTGGAAATCGTCGGCAACCGCAGCGCGGTCGAACGGGTCAGGATCGCCGCGAACCTGCGCCACGATACCCTTGAGCAGACGTTCAACCAGGAGCGGGTGACGGCGGGGCAAATGGACTGCCGATTCGGCGCCGAACTGCTACTGCTGTGGCGGGTTGCGACCCGGCTGGAACACAGCCGCGGAAAAGACGAGCCGGGACTCGCGCGCGCAGACTACAACTTCTATGTCGACAACGACCGGGTCAGCATCGTCGAGCGCAAGCGCGGATCGCCCATCGACAAGGTCGTATCCGAACTGATGATCCTGGTGAACACAGAGTGGGGCCGGCAGCTCGCGCTCAACGAGATTCCGGCGCTGTACCGGGCGCAGGGAAACGGCAAAGTGAAGATGTCGACGCTCCCGGCGCCGCACCAGGGGCTGGGCGTCTCCCAGTACATCTGGGCGAGCTCCCCGTTGCGCCGTTACGCGGATCTGGTGAACCAGCGGCAGTTGCTGGCGCTGTATCGCCACGAGGCGCCGCCGTACCCGCCGAAGGACGAGCAACTACTGGTGATCCTGCGGGACTTCGAGCTGGCTTACGAAGCTTATGCGGAGTTTCAGCGCAACATGGAGCGCTACTGGTGCCTGCGCTGGCTGATCCAGGAAGGCCTCGCAACGGCGGAAGCGGAGGTGCTCAGGGAGGAACTGGCAAGAATCGATCGCATTCCGCTGGTTGTCCGGGTGCCGTCGTTGCCACCGCTTGCACCCGGAAAGCGGGTGGAACTGGCAATTTCCGACATCGACCTGATTGAACTGACGCTGCATTGCGAGTTCAAACGGCAGACGGATGAAATTGCGCGCTGACAGTTGCCTCGCAGTTATTTAGAATTGGCGCAGCGTCCCTACTTCGCCCAGCGGATTTGCCGGATATCTCGATCAGCACGCTCGACACCCGAGGCAGCCTCGCCGCCAGCCTCTCGGTCCCCCCGCCGCCCTCAACCGGCGACATCCTGCCGGTCACGCTGGCGTTCTCCATCGTCTTCCACGCCGTTTTGCTGCTGATTACATTCGCGCCCCCGAATTTCGCCGGAAGAAATTTTGTTCCCCAGCTGGAAGTGGTGCTGGTGAACTCGAAGACATCCTCGAAGCCGCTCAAGGCCGATGCGCTGGCCCAGGCCAGCCTGGATGGCGGCGGCAATACCGCGGCAAAAGCCAGGGCCAGCACCAATCTACCGAAGGTGAGCAACCTTGAACCGTCCGAGGAAGTGCAGTTGGCGGCGAAAAAGGTGCAAAGACTCGAGGAGGAAGCGCAGCGGCTGCTGCGTCTGGCTCAAGGCGGGCTCCCGACCGCGACAGACACCCGGCCTGCACCCACGGCTGCGCAGCGGGAGCGTCTGGAAGGCCCGGCGCTGCAACAGCAGCGCCTTTTGATCGCGCAACTCGAGGCGAGGATCGAAAAGGAGATGAGGGAATACCAGGAACTGCCGCGCCGCAAAGCCATCGGGTCGCGCACCGAGGGTGTCGTATACGCCGAATACGTGGACAAATGGCGCCGGCGCATCGAGCAGGTCGGCACCCGGAACTACCCGGAGGAAGCTAAGCGGCACAAGATCTACGGCTCGCTGTTGATGACCGTGTACATCAAGGCGGACGGCAGCGTAGAGAAAGTCGAGATCGACCGTTCATCCGGACATCGCCTGCTCGACACAGCGGCCAGGCGCGTGGTCGAACTTGCCGGACCGTTTCCGCCCTTCCCGGCAATGGTGCGCAAGGACTGGGACATTCTGAGCATTTCGCGCACCTGGATGTTTACCCGCAGCGACCTCGAACTCGTCGCTTCCCCATGACGGACCGCTACGCGGTAATCGGCAACCCGATTGCCCACAGCAAATCGCCGCAGATCCATGCGGCATTTGCGCGCCAGACCGGTCAGGACATCGAATATACGCGCCTGCTCTCGCCACCCGACGGCTTTCGCGGCACGGTGGAAAGGTTTCGCGCCGCGGGCGGCAAGGGTGCAAACGTGACCGTGCCTTTCAAACTGGAGGCCTTCGACCTGGCCGATGAAGTATCGCAGCGCGCCAAGGATGCGCAGGCGGCGAATTTCCTGAACTTCCAAGGCGGACGCATCCGCGCCGACAATACCGACGGTGCCGGCCTCACCCGCGACATCACCAGTAATCTCGGCTTCACCATGGCCGGCCGGCGGGTGCTGCTGATGGGTGCGGGAGGCGCGGCGCGGGGCGCGCTGCAGCCGCTGCTGGCGCAGCAGCCGTCAATACTTACCATTGCAAATCGCACGGTCGAAAAAGCACTTCAGCTCGCCGAGGCATTTCGCTACCATCCGTCGGCGGCGTCCTCGGTATTGTCGGGATTGCGTTACGACGAACTGGCTGGACATCACTTCGATCTGGTGATCAACGCCACGTCCAGCAGCCTGCAGGGCGAATTGCCGCCGTTGCCGACGGGAGTGTTCGCCGAGGGCTCGCTTGCCTATGACATGATGTACGGCAAGGGACTCACGCCTTTTCTTGCGTTTGCGCAGTCGCAGGGCGCTGCGCGCTTTGCCGACGGTATCGGCATGCTGGTTGAGCAGGCCGCCGAGTCGTTCTTCCTGTGGCGCGGCGCGCGCCCCGAAACCGGTCCAGTCATCGAACTGCTGCGAAACCAATGAAGCGCCTGCTGCGCTGGGCCTGGCGGAGCGTCGCCCTCGTGCTTGCCGCGATTGTCGTCTACCAGTTCTGGATCTTCGGCAACGTGGTCTGGTGGGTCTGGTTCAATCCCTCCACCAGCGCATTCATGGAAAGTCGGCTGGAAGTCCTGCAGGAGGACAACCCTGGGGCGGCGCTGCGCCATGAATGGGTGCCCTACGAGCGCATCTCGATCAATCTCAAGCGCGCGCTGATCGCGGCCGAGGATGCCAAGTTTCTCGACCACGACGGCTTCGACTGGGAGGCGATCCAGAAGGCCTACGAAAAGAACATCATCAAGGGAAAAGTCGTTGCCGGGGGTTCGACCATCAGCCAGCAACTGGCCAAGAACCTGTTTCTGTCCGGCAAGCGTACGCCGTGGCGCAAGGCCCAGGAAGCGCTGATCACCGTCATGATCGAGAAAGTGATGACTAAGCGGCGCATCTTCGAGATCTATCTCAACATCATCGAGTGGGGAAACGGCGTTTTCGGCGCCGAAGCCGCGGCACGTAACTACTTCGACACCAGCGCGACCTATCTCGACACCGAGCAGGCGGCGTGGCTTGCCGCAATGGTACCGAAGCCGCGCTACTACGACCAGGTGCGCTACACCCCGTTGCTGGGGCGGCGCGCCGGCATCATCATGGAGCGCATGTATTACGTGGAGGTTCCCTGAACTGTTACGAAGATGAAAAAGCGCACCTCTTACCACGACGACACGAAGATCACGAAGAAACACGAAGAAGGGCAAAATGTGAATGACTCGTCAAAATCACAATGGTCGATCTATTGGTGTTTCTGGGTGTGACGACGACAAGTGTGAATGTCCGGAGCATTTCGATAATCTGGAATTGGCTGAGAGTCCGCTTGCTCATCGTTGACCATAAATTATTTTCTTCGCTTTTCTTCGTGTGTCTTCGTGGTGAGTTTTTCGCTTTGGCCTTTTCCGTCGCGAAGCTGCCGGGGTTGAAGATCACTCACGTATAATGCGCCAACTTCTCCGGCGCCATCATGCTCATCCATCCGCAGTTCGATCCCGTAGCCCTCCATCTCGGCCCGCTGTCGGTGCGCTGGTACGGGCTGATGTACCTGCTGGCCTTCGTCATCGTGCTGGTGCTCGGGCGTTACCGCATCAGGACTCAGCCGCGGCTGGGCTGGACCAACCGCGATCTCGACGACATCCTGTTCCTCGGCGTGCTCGGCGCGGTGCTGGGCGGGCGGCTCGGTTACGTCCTGTTCTACAAGTTTTCCGAGTATCTGTACGATCCGGTGCGAATCCTCTTGCTGTGGGAAGGCGGCATGTCCTTCCACGGCGGCTTTCTGGGCGTGCTGGTGGCGATGTTGTGGTTCGCGCGCTCGCGTCACAAGAGCTGGCTGGCGGTGACCGACTTCATCGCGCCGCTGATTCCGCCCGGGCTGGGCGCCGGAAGGATCGGCAACTTCATCAATGCGGAATTGTGGGGACGGCCCGCCAATGTCCCCTGGGCGATGGTTTTTCCGAACGTGGACAACCTGCCGCGCCATCCGTCGCAGCTCTACGAATTCATTCTCGAGGGGCTGGTGCTGTTCGCGCTGCTGTGGTGGTTTTCCAGGCGCTGGCGGCCCGTCGGCGCGGTGTCCGGGGTGTTCCTGATCGGTTACGGGACGCTGCGATTCCTGGTCGAGTTCACCCGCGAGCCGGACGGTTTCCTGGGACTGCTCGCGCTGGGATTGTCGATGGGCCAGTGGTTGACCCTGCCGATGGTGCTCGGCGGCATCGCGCTGCTTGCGTGGTCCAACCGGCGCAGGCCGGGGTAGGGAAGCTCTGCATAAGTCCCGCATGCGCGACCGAGGCGATTCGGGTCGAGGGCAAGTCGGCGAGGACGCCGTGTAGCCGGACGGCTGTGACTCGTTAGCGGTACGTGCCCCGGACACGTTACCGACGCAGTCGGCAGCTTGCGGGCAGGGGCACATGAGGCTGCGATTAACGTTGATGGGCGGGGCAT
>JBOIFZ010000292.1:0-2469 GCA_050741735.1 Burkholderiales bacterium | reverse complement strand
AAAGTCGTGGTCTCGATTGCGGGATGCGCTTCCAGTGCGCCATACAATTCGTCGAGAAAGAAATAGCCGTTGTACGGGTAGTACTCCCAGGCGTTCTCGCCATCCAGAATTACGCTGACGACCCGGCGCTCGGATGCATCGCCCTGCTCGATGATTCCCTTCAACTCGCCCAGGAAATGCGCGGCCGCCTCCTTGCCGTGCCACTCGCAGTATTCGAAGCCGATCAGGTCCGAAAGGCGGTCGTCGCGAAAGAAACAGGTCACCGGCGCATGACCGCCGCTGAGCCGGTAAGGCCGGTACAGAAAATTGTGCCGCTCGGGAATCGGCGCGTTGTTCTTGCGCAGGCTGTTCACCAGCACGCCTTCGCCGCTGGCGATCCATTCGCACCCGCCCTCGGCAAGCAGGTCCACGAACACCTGCGATACGGCGCCTTCGGCCGGCCACATGCCCCGCGGCGGCTGGCCGAAGCGGCGCGCGTGGCTTTCCCTGGCTGCGGCGATGTGCGCGGACGCGCGCGTGCGACCGCCCGGGTAATGCGAGCTTTGCGGCAGCGGCGCACCGGGCACGGTTTCACGCGCCGCCTCGAAGGAGATCAGCAGCGGGCCGATCGGGTGAAATGCGGGGCTGGTGGTGAGTTCGATGCGCCCCTGCGCGGCGAGCTTGCGGTAGCGCGGCACCACCGCGCTCGTTTCTCGGCCAATGAGCCCGACGAGCTGCATGCGGTCGGCGTGCGTGAAGTTCTGCGCTTTCGCCAGCAATTGCGGAACGGTCCGGTCACGCCGTCGCACCGTCTCGCCCACCCACGCGAGGTGATACCAGGTCAATAGATCGCCGAGGTACTGAGCGGAAAGATAGCTTTCTCCGGCGGTTCCGGGTTGCTGCGTCAGGGTATAGAGGTCCCATAGCCGCCGATAAGACGGATACGGCTCGATCATCTTTTGATGATTCGCCTTGAAGCAGCGGCGCAGCACCAGGTCGCGCTCGGCGGCGTCGAGGCGGTACAGATCGGGATGCGCGAGCAGCCGCAGGAGCGGATCGCGAAACCGCCCGGCGGCGAACTGGTCGGAGTAGTCCTCGAGCTGGTCGAGCAGCACCGGGGTGAAATTGACCACCGCGCGCACCTTCGGGTGATTCTCAAAGTGCGCCGCCATGTCGCTGTAGTCCTTGATCGCGTGCAGATACACCCAGGGCTGGGCATATTCGCCGATAGCGTGGTCGCGGAAATCCGGCTGGTGCATGTGCCACAGCAGGACCAGATCCAGCTTTGAATTGCCGCTCATCGTCCGACCGTCAGCGCTGGTGCAACACTTCCTGGCCCAGCATCTCCGGCGTGATCAGCGTGATGCCCCGCTCGGAGACGTGGAAGCGCTTGCGGTCCTCGGCGGGATCGAACCCGACCGCGAGACCTTCGGGCAGGGTGCAGCGCTTTTCCACCACCACGCGCTTCAGGCGCACGCTGCGATGCACTTCGACGTCCGGAAGGATCACCGAGTCCTCGATGCTGCTGTAGCTATGCACGTGAACGTTGGAAAACAGCAGCGAACGCGCGATCTTTGCGCCGCTGATGATGCAGCCGCCGGACACCACCGAATCCACCGCCATGCCGCGCCGTCCGTCGTCATCGAAGACGAACTTGGCCGGCGGCAATTGCTCCTGGTGCGTCCAGATCGGCCATTCGGTGTCGTACATGTTGAGATCCGGCGTGACATGGGTTAAATCCATGTTCGCTTCCCAGTAAGCATCTACCGTGCCCACGTCTTTCCAGTACGCCGGCTTGCCGTCCATTCCGACACAGCTGTCGGCGAAGCGCTGCGCAAACACGCGATATCGCGGCACCAGGTGGGGAATGATGTCCTTGCCGAAGTCGTGGCTGGAATCGGGCGTGTCGGCGTCGCGTGCGAGCTGTTCGTACAGGAATGGTGCATTGAATACGTAGATGCCCATGCTGGCGAGCGACAGCGCCGGATCGCCGGGGATCGAGGACGGCCGGGCCGGTTTTTCCTGAAAAGCGTTCACGCGCCAGTCTTCGTTCACCGCCATCACGCCGAATGCACCGGCTTTCTCGACCGGCACTTCCAGGCAGGCCACCGTCATGTCGGCGTTCTTGGCCACGTGATACGCAAGCAGCTTGCCGTAGTCCATTTTGTAGATGTGATCGCCGGCGAGGATCAGGATGTGATCCGGGTCGTAGGAGCGCAGGATGTCGAGGTTCTGGAACACCGCATCCGCGGTGCCCTGGTACCAACTCTCCTCGTCGGTGCGCTGGGAGGCGGGCAGGATGTCGACGAATTCCTGGAAGCGTCCGTCTAGAAAACTCCAGCCGCGCTGGATGTGACGGATCAGGCTGTGCGACTTGTACTGGGTGGCGATGCCGACGCGGCGGATGCCGGAGTTGACGCAGTTCGACAGCGGAAAGTCGATGATGCGGAATTTGCCGCCGAAAGGCACCGCCGGTTTTGCCCGCCAGTC
>JBOIFZ010000291.1:0-10656 GCA_050741735.1 Burkholderiales bacterium | reverse complement strand
CGGCCTTTCCTTCCGTGACGATGTCAAAGTGGTGATAGAAGCTCGCGACCTCGAAGACCTCCGCCTGGGACAAGCGCATTTCCTGCGCAAGCGCAGCCAGGTGCGCTGACGAAAGCTGCCGGTAGCGATCCTGAATCCTGTGCAGGTGCTCGATCAGCAGATCGCGCCGGCGCGGCATTTCACCGAGAAGCGCCCGAACTTCAGCGAGCGCCGCGGGATCGACCTGCCGCCCTTTGGGTGTATCGCGCACCTTGCGGGAATCCCCGCGGGCAGCTCCAGGGTCGTTTGCAGCCTGCTTGGGCAAATCGGACTCCTTCCTGTTGGCACAGCGGAAGATTGTTGCAGGATGACAGGCGGGAAGGCGGTACAACGTCCGCCCAAGGGGGAACTACTTGCGCTTCGTGGACTTCTTATAACGCGCCGCAACGCGATCCTGTGCTTTGGCAAGCGCCTGCTTGGCCGCTTCCTCGTCTTTCGCTTTTTTTTCCGCGGCAGCCTTCTTCGTCTGGGCTTCAGCTTCGGTCGGCGGCGGCAACTTTCCCCACGCCGCGTGGGTTGTCAGCAGCAGCATGCCGGCCAGGCCGGCGAGCGACATTTTTCGTCCAATCACGTCAGCTACCTCCCAGCAGTTCGGCGCGCTGCGCGCGCCCGCCGCCGCGTTTTCCCGCCTTGACTTCCTGGTACCAGAGCTCGTGATGTTCCCTGGCCCAGGTTTCGTCCACCATTCCGGTTTTCATCGCCTGGTACGCGCCTTCGGTACCGATGGTTCCCATGTAAATGTGACCGAACGAGGCCAGTACGAACAGAAGCGCTCCGACGCCATGCACGACGTTGGCGATCTGCATCGTTTGGCGCGTCTGGTCAAAATTGGGGAAGTCCAGCACCAGGCCGGAAGCGCTCACGATCAAGCCGAGGAGCGCCACTCCGCCCCAGAACCAGCCTTTTTCCGCGGCATTGAACCGCCCGGAGGGAACGTGCGCCTTACCGGTCAGCACCTGCGGCATTTTCAACAACCACTGCATGTCGATTCTTCGGAAAAAATTGTCGCGCAGAAAAGTCACGAATATGCAGACCACGCAGAAGATGAACAGGGGACCGACAAAATTGTGCAGGTTCTTGGAGAATGCACCGAACCAGGAGAAGGCGCTGTAGCCGATCACCGGCAACAGGAAATGCTTGCCGAAAAGCATCAGGATGCCGGTGACCGCCAGAACCACGAAGCTCACCGCCGTAAACCAATGCACGATGCGCTCCCACTTGTTGAAGCGCTCGATCATCCGCCCGGTGGGTTTGCCGTGCAGTTTCATCGGTCCGCTGTAGCGGTAGAACGACCAGATCAGGATCGGCACCAGGATCAGCAGCGTGCCGAAAACCAGCGTGATCGGACCGTTGCGGATCTGCCGCCACGTCTCCCCGCCCGCCTGGATCAGTACGCCGGTCTCGCGTCCGCGCACCTGCGTGGTGTGCGACTCGCCCGAGCGCACTTCGCGCCAGGTCGGAGCATTGTTCAACGGCTGATTGTGCTGGCGCTGGGCCTGCGTTTCACTTCCCGCGGTTTCATTTTCCGCGCGCCGGTCCGGGGCGGCCTGACTGTCTGCCGCCCGCACGGCGGCAACCGGTACGGTGGCCGAACCGGCTATCGTCACCAGTACCCCCAGCCACACACTCAGCAGCGCGCGCGTCAGCATGGTCAGCCGCCGCGACCCGAGGTGCGCTCGTATTCGTTCTGGCGCAGGTTGCGGGCCTTGATCGCGCGCTCCCAATCGGCGCGGCCGTTCTTGAAGTCATCCCCGGCCCAGGCAGGCGTATCCGGCTTGCCCGCGTAGCGGCCTTTGCTGTAGGAAACCTGTTGCGATCTCTCGCCACAGCCCGCCAGCGCCAATGCGGCGCCGAGCAACACGGCCGGCAACAGGCGCATCACGACTTCGGCTCCTCGGCTTTATTCTCCGGCTTGCCGTAGGCGGTGCCCCAGCCCCACACTTCGGCGCCCTTGCCGCGGACGACGACTCTTTCGCGCAGGATGTCCGCGAGCACGTCGCCGTCGCCTCCCAGCAGCGCCTTGGTCGAACACATTTCGGCGCACAGCGGCAGCTTGCCTTCTGCCAGACGGTTGCGCCCGTATTTCTCGAATTCCGCTTCGGAGTGGTTTTCCTCCGGGCCGCCGGCGCAGAACGTGCACTTGTCCATCTTGCCGCGCATGCCGAACGCGCCGGTTTGCGGAAACTGCGGCGCGCCGAACGGACAGGCGTAGAAGCAGTAGCCGCATCCGATGCACAGGTCCTTGTCATGCAGGACCACGCCGTCCTCGGTCTTGTAGAAGCAATCCACCGGGCACACCGCCATGCACGGCGCGTCCGAGCAGTGCATGCAGGCGACCGAGATCGTCTTCTCGCCGGGTACGCCGTCGTTGATCGTAACCGTGCGCCGGCGGTTCACGCCCCACGGCACCTCGTGCTCGTTCTTGCACGCGGTGACGCAGGCGTTGCACTCGATGCAGCGCTCCGCATCACAGATGAATTTCATTCGGGCCATTTGATCTCTCCTTCTCGCGCTCGCCGCACTAGGCGCGAGTGAACCGGCAAAGGGTCACCTTGGTTTCCTGCATCATGGTGACCGAGTCGTAGCCATAGGTCGTCGCGGTGTTCACCGCCTCACCGCGCACGAAAGGCGCCGCGCCATGGGGATACTTTTCCAGCAGGTCCTTGCCCTGCCACCAGCCGCCGAAGTGATAGGGCATGAACATCACACCGGGCGCCACCCGCTCGGTGATCTGCGTCTTTACCTTGATGCGCGCCTTGCTGGGAGTCTCGACCCAGACGTATTCGTCGTTGCGAACGCCCTGGTCGTTGGCGTCTTTCGGGTTGATCTCCGCGAACATTTCCTGTTGCAGTTCTGCGAGCCAGGGATTAGAGCGCGTTTCCTCGCCGCCGCCTTCGTATTCGACCAGCCGGCCGCTGGTCAGAATGATCGGATACTCCTTGCCGATATTCCTGTTCTGCTCCTGCACCGACCGGAACAGCGTCGGCAGGCGCCAGAATGTCTTCATGTCCTTGTGGCTCGGGTATTTTTCGACCAGATCGGCGCGTGGCGAGAACAACGGCTCGCGGTGCACCGGGACCGGGTCGGGGAAATTCCACACCACCGCGCGCGCCCTGGCATTTCCGAACGGCGCGCAGCCATGCTTGATCGCCACTCGGATGATTCCGCCGGAGAGATCGGTCTTCCAGTTCTTCCCCTCGGCCTTGGCTTTTTCCCCGGCGGTGAGATCGTCCCACCAGCCCAGTTTCTTCAACAGCACGTGGTCGAACTCCGGATAGCCGCCTTCGAGTTCGGAGTTCTTCGGTTGGGATCCGTCGCCGGCAAGCAGGTTGACGCCGTTGCGCTCGACTCCGAAATTGGCGCGGAAGCAAAGTCCGCCGTCCTTCACCTCCTTGGAGGTGTCGTACAGAATATGGGTACCTGGGTGTTTCATCTCCGGCGTGCCCCAGCACGGCCAGGGTAGTCCGAAGAAATCGCCGTCGCACGGCCCGCCCTTCGCCCGCAGCGTCACCACGTCGAAGGTGTGCATGTTCTTCATGTGCAGCTTGAGGCGCTCCGGCGACTGGCCGCTATAACCGATGGTCCAGGTGCCCTTGTTGATTTCCCGGAGAATGTCTTCCGGCACCGGCTCTTCCCATCCGTCCTTGCCTTTGGTCAACGGGATGTTCTTGACCAGTTCCTTCTCGAAGCCGAATTTCCTGGCGAAGGCATACATGATCGTGTGGTCGGGCTTCGACTCGAACAGCGGATCGATGACTTTTTCCCGCCACTGCAGCGAGCGGTTCGAGGCGGTACAGGAACCCGAGGTTTCGAACTGCGTCGCCGCAGGCAGCAAATAGACGCCGTCCTTGCGATCCGGCATCACTGCCGCGGCGGTCGGATACGGATCGATGACCACCATCATGTCGAGCTTCTCCATCGCCTGCTTCATTTCCGCGCCGCGGGTCTGGCTGTTGGCGGCGTGGCCCCAGTACACCAGCGCGCGCAGGTTGGATTCCTGGTCGATATGCTCGTTGGCCTCCAGCACGCCGTCGATCCAGCGCGACACCGTCATGCCGGGCTTTTCCATCATGGCCTGCGAAGGGTAGCGGCTCTTAACCCATTCGTAATCCACACCCCAAACCGCACACCAGTGCTTCCACGCACCTTCTGCAAGGCCGTAGTAACCTGGCAGTGATTCCGGATTCGGGCCCACATCGGTCGCACCCTGGACGTTGTCGTGACCGCGGAATATGTTCGCTCCGCCGCCGGAAACGCCGATGTTGCCTAGCGCCAGCTCGAGGATGCAAAGTGCGCGCACATTGGCGTTGCCGACCGTATGCTGGGTGATGCCCATGCACCACACCACCGTGCCCGGACGGTTCTCGTGCATGATCTTGGCGACATTGAACACCTCCGCCTCGTCCACCCCGCTGGCGTCCTTCACGCGCTCGGGAGTCCACTGCATGACTTCCTTGCGCACGTCGTCCATGCCGTAGACGCGGTCGCGGATGAACTGCTGGTCTTCCCAGCCGTTCTTGAAGATGTGATAGAGCACGCCCCAGATGAAGGGAATGTCGGTTCCCGGGCGAATGCGCACGAAATGGTCGGCCTTGGCAGCGGTGCGGGTGAAGCGCGGGTCCACCACGATCATTTTCGAACCCTTTTCCTTGGCGTGCAGCACGTGCATCATCGCCACCGGATGCGCCTCCGCGGCGTTGCTGCCGATGAACAGCATCGCCCTGGAGTTCTGCATGTCGTTGTAGGAGTTGGTCATGGCGCCGTAACCCCAGGTGTTCGCCACCCCGGCCACCGTGGTCGAATGGCAGATGCGCGCCTGGTGATCGCAGTTGTTCGAGCCCCAGAAGGAGACGAACTTGCGCAACAGGTAGGCCTGCTCGTTGCTGTGCTTCGACGAACCTACCCAGAACACCGCGTCCGGGCCGCTGGCGCTGCGAATTTCCAGCAGTTTGTCGCCGACTTCGCTGATGGCCTGTTCCCAGGAAATCCGCTGATATTTGCCGTCGACCAGCTTCATCGGGTATTTCAGGCGCCGCTCGCCATGGCCATGCTCGCGCACCGCAGCGCCTTTGGCACAGTGCGCACCCAGATTAATGGGGGAATCGAAAACCGGCTCCTGGCGGATCCACACGCCGTTTTGCACCACCGCATCGACCGCGCAGCCAACCGAGCAGTGGGTGCAGACGGTGCGATGCATTTCGGTTGCGCCGCCCTTGGCGGCCGCCGATTCGGCTTTCGCCCTGCCGATCATGTTGAACGGCAACTGGCTCACGGCAGCGCCCAGGCCGACGGTCAGCCCGGACCGCTTGAGGAACGTGCGGCGGTCCATGGTGCCCGCCGGAACCGCCTGGACAAACCGGGAAGGACGCGTCGGTTGCGCCGCGGCTGCGGGTGATTTTCTGGTGAGTTGCATAACCCCTCCTGCGCGCCTAAACGCGGGTGGTCCGGTAGTACTTGCGGATATGGGCGGAGACTCGGTAAGCCTTGGACCAAAGCTGTGCCGCGTTCGCGGCAGGCTGCGCAGTTTGCGGCAGTTCTCCCGTCACCGTACCGGCCACCGCGCCGGCGCCGCCCAGCCCCAAGGCGATAAGGAAGTTCCTGCGATCAACCTTTGGCTTGCTCATCGGTGTCCTCCGTCGTATACCCGTTATCTTCGGTTTTAGTAAGTCTCGAACAATGCCGCCTCGGTGTCCAGAAACGTCTTGGTCAGGTTCCCGGCGGCGCGGTAAAAGTTGGCGCTCGGCGCCTTTGCCAGTTGCTCGGCGAAGCGCACATACCAGGGCCGCAGGTGGCGCGTGAAAAAAGCTTTCTGTACCTCGAACGCGGCCGCCGGAATTCCGTCGCCGCCCCGCACCAGCAGCCGCATTACTTCGGCAAGCGCGGCGATGTGATCTTCCGGCTCTGCCGCTGATTGTAAGCGAGAAAATCCAAGTTGAGCGAGATCGTCGCGCAGCCTGGCCAGCGGCTCCTCCATCAGAAAACCGGTTAGATGCCAGGAGCCGTAGGCCATCACCTCGCCGCTGCCGACACCCACGAACAGGTCCTGAAACTCCTGCGCCAGGGCCTCCGGGTCCGCGGCCGAAGCCGCCGACTGCAGATTGCGCCAGGCCTTGCCCACGGCGCTGTGCGGCGCTTCGGCTGATACATCGTCCGCGTTTGCCAGCACCGCAAGCAGATCGGCGTCCGGCGCGGCGTGAAAAAGATGCGCCAGCAACGCATACAGGTCCGCACGGGCCGTGTCCTCAGGGGTCAGCTCCTCGAACTCGCGCGGTGCGGCGGCGGCGGCACTCATCGTTTGAGATCGAACACGCTGATCTCACCGCCTTTTTCGATCATGTCCACCACCCGGCAGTCCCCGCACATTTTCATGCGTTCGAGCGCCCCGGGCGCGGAAAACATCGAATGGCCGGCGATTTTGACGAGCATGCTCTGCAGCATCCGCTGGGTGCCGAATTCCTTGCCGCAGCGGATGCATTGAAAAGGCTGGTCCTGGTTCAGTACCCGCTCTGCCTTGGCTTCCTTGCCAACCAGCAGTCGCGGCACCAGGCTAATGGCGTCCTCCGGACAGGCCTGTTCGCAAAGTCCGCACTGCACGCAGTTGGCCTCGATGAAGCGCAGTTGCGGCCGGTCGCGGCCATCGGCAAGCGCGGCTTCCGGACAGGCCCCAACGCAGGCCATGCACATGGTACAAGTATTAAGATTGACCTCGATCTCGCCGAACGGAGCGCCGGCCGACAGCGCAATCACCGTCTGCGTGATGGGCGCGTGCGTCGCCAGATACTCGATGGTGAAAGCCAGTGACGTACGCTTGTCATCGAACAGGCGGAACTCGGCAGGCCGCGCCGGACTTTGCGCCGCATCGAGACTCCAGATACGCTGCTCCAGCGCGTGCAGGTCTTCGCACACAATGAGCTTGAAATGGCTGCCCCGGTAACCGAAGGCGCGTAGGATTTCCTCGCCGAAGCCCATCTGCCGGCGCAGCGCCTCGAAGTAGCCGGGCGCCTCGCTGCCCGCAGATACCACCATGGCCTGACCGGCGCCGAGCGCGACCGCACCGAGCAGCAGATCGAGCCCAAGCGAAGCAATGTGGAAGGTCTCGACCGGGATCACTCGCGCAGGCAGTCCGCGGCGGCGGCCAAGCTTCAGAATCAACTCGCGCCCGTCCGTGCCGTTGTGGAACAGCAAGCAGGCGTCCTTGCCGCCGGCCTCGCGATAGGCGCCGAGCATCACCCGCAGCTTTTCGCCCTGGAAGGACATTTTCGGGTAGGCATAGCTCATCGCCCCGGACGGGCACACGCTGGCACAGGCGCCGCAGCCCATGCACAAATACGGGCTCACCTTGACGCGATCGCCATCGGCTGAAATCGCCTGCGTCGAGCAGATGTCTATGCACTGGTTGCAGCCCTTGAGTTTCGAGCGGCTGTGCGCGCAGATTTTCGCGTCGTACTGGAAATAGCGCGGCTTCTCGAATTCGCCGATCGCGGTGACGACTTCCTTGATGGCCCTGGCCTGCGCCGCCAGATCGCTTCCCGGCGCGAAATAGCCCTGCGGCGGCTGCGGCATCGCGAACAGCTTCTGATCGGAGAAGTTCAGGATCAGGTCGAATCGGTCGCTGCGCGTGCTCTCCTTGCGCTCGAAATCGATCGCCCTGATATCGCCGCATGCCGCCACGCACTGCCGGTGGCTCTTGCACTTGTCGAGATCGATCTGATACAGAAGGTCTATCGCCTGTTCCGGACAGGCGCGCACACAGGCATTGCAGCGGGTACAGACCTCGAGATCGATCGGATTGACCTGTTCCCAGACGACGCTGAAGTTGCCGAGGTAACCTTCGATTTGCGTCACTCTGCCCGACATCACCGCGAAGTGGCGGTCCACCGGCAACTCGTCGCTGTCGCCGCCGCCTTTTATCAGCACCGACACATCGAGCGTGTCGGCCAACTCGGCCGCCCAGCCCAGTGCCGGCCCGGCGTCGCCAACGATCAAAAGTTTGCCCTCGGAATGATAGGAGACGCTAGGAACCGGATCAGCTTCCGGTAGTCCTGCCGCAGCCAGCAGGGCCGCAATCTTGGGTGTAGCCGCCGCGCCTTCTTCCGACCATGCCGCATGTTCGCGCAGGTTGACAAAGCGCAGGCTCCGCAGCGAGTCCGGATCTGCGATCTGTTTGAACAGGGCAGCCTCCTGCGTGCAGCCGACGACGATTTCGCTTTGGTTCTTGAGCGAGCCGGCTACCACGGAGACATGGCTGCGACACAGATCGCGATACACGGTTACCGGCTGTTTCTCGTGCAGCGCGCGGTGCAAGGCGGCGGCGTCCAGCATCGCCGTGCCGTTGCAGCTACATAGGAGATATTTCGATTCAGCAGACACGTCAACTCTGACCCGGAGGTCCGGTGTTTCCGTCCGCCGGACTTGTTTGCTGTTCCTCGGACGCTGTTTCCACCGCCTGCGCCGTAGCTGCTTTGGCTTTCGGATCCACGGTTTGCGGCGTTCCCGGTTGCGTCGGCGCGTCGGGCTTTGCATCTGCGAGGAGTTCACGGGCGTGCACAAGCCCGGTCAGCATCGCGGCAGGCAGCGGATCGGGGGATGAATAGTCGCCGACATAAACGTCCAGCCCATCGGTGGCCCGGTAGTGCGGGCTCATGAACAGCTTCTTCAGCGCCGCACTGCGGGTCCCCCGGTCCACTTCAGGACGCATGAAGTCTTTGAAGTCGGACTCGAAACTGAGGTCTTCGACGGGCGGCAGTTGCGGCGGCACTGCGGATTCGACCGGCCCCGCTTCGGCGACCTCCGCGGATTCGTGCTTGCGCCGTGACCAGCGCCGCAGGAAAGTTTCGTCGTTGCTCACCGGTTCAGTCCCACGCGCTGGTCGCGCTTGCGCACCTTCTTCGGTTCCGGGCGGTAGTGTTGCTCCACGAAACCCGCCACCCAACGCGCCATCCCGGCAGGCATCGCTACGGCGTCCACCTGCTCGCCGGCGTCCAGCAATCGCGCTGCTTCGTGGTAGCTTACGGTTACCGAATGCGGCCGCGGCTCTTCGCCGTGCATGCGCCACATTACGAACACTTTCGGCTGTGGCGCATTGAGGTTCAGGTAATAACCTTCCGCCTCATCGCGATGCAGTTCGATTGCGCAACCGTCGAACAGCACCTGGCGCGCGGACTCATCTGCGATCAGGACCCGCTGCCCGGGTGCCGCCGCATCACTAGTCACCACGCCGCGCGCTTCCCACTTGAAGGAAACCCACTTGCTGGCCAGCGGTTGGCGCGCCATGACGACGCCGACGACAAGACGCTCAGGTTTCATCATTTCTACCGTTAAGACCACACAACGAAAAATGGTTTCTCCGGCTCCCAGAACGAATTATAGATACCCTGGAGTACGGCATGCAGAAAACCGACAACAAGACTGTTGCAGTCCCGACTTTGACGACCCCCGGCCCCGATTACAGCCCTCACCCTACTCGAATTATGGAGATAATTACCGACCGGCATGGTAAAGCCCCGGATTTGCGATAATTTCGACCATCGACGATGCCGCATCGCACCCGTGCGCCACTCATGAATACTCGTTTCCGCATGCACCGACCCGTCCTGACTTCGGCAAGCCGCCCGCTCACTTTCACGGTGGAAGCGCGCAACGAACGCGGCGAAATCGAACCGACTTCGATCGCCGGCGAGCATCCCCTGACGCTTTACGTGGACAAGCGCGAGATTGTCACCCTGATGACGCTCGGCGGGGCGCCCGAAGCGCTGGCGATCGGCTATCTGCGCAACCAGAGGCTGGTCAATTGCCTCGAAGACATCAAGTCGGTGCAAGTGGACTGGGAAGCCAACGCGGTCGCCGTCGTGACCCGCACCGGCCTCAAGGATGCGGAACGCAAGATGGGCAAGCGCACGGTGACCACCGGCTGCGGCCAGGGCACGGTGTTCGGTGAACTGATGGAAGAAATCGACAAGGTCATGCTGCCCGCGGAAGCGGCGCTCAGCGAAGCGGATTTTTTCGGGATTCTTGAGTCCGTGCGCAAACGCGAAACCATCTATAAGCAGGCCGGCGCGGTGCACGGCTGCGCGTTATGCAAAGGCGCGGAAATCCTGATGTTCGTCGAGGACGTCGGCCGCCACAACGCGGTGGATGCGATTGCCGGGCAGATGTGGCTGGAGCGCATCGACGGCGGCGACAAGGTGTTCTACACCACCGGGCGGCTCACATCCGAAATGGTGATCAAGTGCGCGCAAATGGGCATACCGATTCTGGTGTCGCGCTCGGGACTCACGCAGATGGGTTACGAAATCGCGCAGAAGGTCGGTCTCACCATGATCGGCCGGGCGACGGGAAAACACTACCTTCTTTTCACCGGCGAACACCGCTTCCTGCGGAACCAGGACTCGGGACTGGGAACTCAGGACTGAGTGAAAGACAGAACGCTAACACCAATCCCTGGTCCCTTGACTACTCAGTCCTCAGTCCCCAGTCCTCAGTCCTCGCTTGTTACTGGCGTGATTCTGGCCGGCGGGCTTGGCCGCCGCATGGGCGGCGTGGACAAGGGACTGCAGTTGCTCGGCGGCCGGCCGATGGCAGCGCGGGTGCTGACGCGGTTGGCGCCGCAAGTAGATG
>JBOIFZ010000290.1:0-3105 GCA_050741735.1 Burkholderiales bacterium | reverse complement strand
GCACCTGCCCTCGTTTTCCGAATGTCGATTCTCGAAGGTCTGAATCCCCAGCAGCTCGAAGCCGTCACGCTCCCGCACCAGTCCGCGTTGATCCTTGCCGGCGCCGGCTCGGGAAAGACCCGGGTGCTCACCACTCGTATCGCGTGGCTGATCCAGACCGGCCAGATCGGGCCGCCGGGCATTCTGGCGGTGACCTTCACCAACAAGGCCGCGCGCGAAATGCTTACCCGCATTTCGGCGATGCTGCCGATCAACACCCGCGGCATGTGGGTCGGCACTTTTCACGGACTGTGCAACCGCATCCTGCGCACGCACTACCGCGACGCCGGGCTGCCGCAGACCTTTCAGATCCTCGATTCCGCCGATCAACTGGCGGCGATCAAGCGGGTGATGAAGGCGATGAACGTGGACGACGAAAAGTACCCGCCGCGGCAGGCGCAGAACTTCATCAACTCAGCCAAGGAGCAGGGCTTGCGGGCGGCGCAAGTGGACGCGCCCGACGACTTCTCGCGCCGGCTGCTGGCGGTCTACGAAGGCTACGAGGCGCAATGTAATCGCGACGGCGTGGTGGATTTCGCCGAACTGCTGCTACGGTGCTACGAACTGCTGGGCAGGAACGAACTGCTGCGGGAGCATTACCGCGGGCGCTTCCAGCACATCCTGGTGGACGAATTCCAGGACACCAATCGCCTGCAGTACCAGTGGCTGAAGCTGCTGGCCGGCCCGAACAACACCATCTTTGGGGTGGGAGACGACGATCAGTCCATATACAGGTTTCGCGGGGCGCACGCCGGCAACATGCTCGATCTGGAGAAGGACTTCCATATCGAGAAAGTCATCAAGCTCGAGCAGAACTACCGCAGCCATGGCAATATCCTCGACGCGGCCAACGCGCTGATCCGCCACAACCGCACCCGGCTGGGCAAGAACCTGTGGACCTCGGAAGGCAGCGGCGAGCCGCTGCGGGTGTACGAGGCCATGACCGACGTCGAGGAAGCCGCCTGCATCGTCGACGAGGTGCGCGAGCTTCACAACGAAGGCGTGGCGCTTTCCGACATGGCGCTGCTGTACCGCTCGAACGCCCAGTCCCGCGTGCTCGAGCATGCGCTGTTCAATGCCGGGATTTCCTATCGCGTGTACGGAGGGCTGCGCTTTTTCGAGCGCCAGGAGATCAAGCACGCGCTCGCCTACCTGCGCCTCACCGCGAATCCCGACGACGACGGCGCTTTCCTGCGGGTGGTCAACTTCCCCACGCGCGGAATCGGCAGCCGCAGCCTCGAGCAACTTCAGGAAGCCGGCGCAGGGCGCGGCACCTCGCTGTGGCAGGCCGCCTGCGCCAATACGCCAAGCGGCAAGGCCGGTACCAGCATCGCTGCTTTCATCCGGTTGATCGAGGCAATGCGCAAAGCATGCGAGAACCTGCCGCTGCCCGAGATCGTCGACCACGTGGTTGCAACCAGCGGTCTGATCGCGCACTACCAGACCGAGAAGGAGGGCGCGGACCGGATCGAGAACCTCAATGAACTGACCAACGCGGCGGCGGCGTTCGTCGGCGAGGACGGCCCGATCACATTGATCAGCGCGGAAGGCGAGATCAGGTCGGAAGGTCTGGACCCGCTGAATGCGTTCCTGGCGCACGCGGCGCTCGAAGCGGGCGAGCACCAGGCGCGCGAGGGCGCGGATGCATTGCAACTGATGACCGTGCACTCGGCCAAGGGCCTGGAGTTTCACACGGTATTCATCAGCGGCCTGGAGGAAGGCTTGTTCCCGCATGAGAACAGCCTGTCGGAGCAGGACGGCCTGGAAGAGGAACGGCGGCTGATGTACGTCGCGCTCACCCGCGCGCGCCGCCGGCTTTACCTAACCCACGCGCAGACGCGCATGCTCCACGGTCAGACCCGCTACAACCTGCCCTCGCGCTTTTTCGAAGAGATTCCCGACGAGTTGCTGAAACGCATCAACACCACGAAGTTCCCGGGCTTCATCGCTTCCAAGGGATATAAAGCCAGTTCCGAAGCCACGGCGCCGAAGCTCGAGACCGGCGCATCAGGCTGGCGCATCGGTCAGAACGTGGTGCATCCGAAGTTCGGCGCCGGGGTGATCGTCAACGCCGAAGGCCGCGGCTCGGACGCGCGGGTCCAGGTCAACTTTCGCGACGCGGGACTCAAGTGGCTCGCGCTCGACTACGCCAAGCTTGTCCCCGCGTGAGCTGAAACCGGTTCAGACCTGGCCGGAGACGAACACGTCGCGATAGCTGGTGTAGATCGTCAGCAGCATCACTGGGATCCACACGATCAGCCCGAGGCCGAAGGGGATCACGGCGAACAGGAGCAGGACGGAACTTACGATGCTGTAGAGCAGCAGCGGCAAGACGTTGCGCAGGCAAGCCAGCAGGCTGGTCCACAACGCGTGGAAGCCGGGCTGATCGTCGAGGATCACCAGCGCCGGCGCGAACCACACCGCCATCGCCAGCGGCGCGAACAACACCGTTCCCACCAGCATCGCCTGTAACACGCGCCTTGCGCCCTCGGGCGTGAGCGCCGAGGCATCGAGCGCGCCGATCCCCGCCTTCACCGCTTCCTGAAACTCCGGACCGCCGACGGTCAGCATCGCGCCGGAGATCACCACCTGTCCCACCAGATACACCCCGCCGACCGTCACCAGATGCGCGGCGTTGTGGCGAAAACCGCGGAACAGGTGCGCGATCTCGATGTCCTGCCCTGCCTCGAAATCCTTTGCGGCCACCATCATCCCGCCCAGGAACACCGGGGTGAGCAGATACAGCAAGTAGGCTCCGATCACCGGCAGCAGGCTCAGCACCAGGCCGATCAGCATCAGCGCCATGTTGAGCACCACCCAGATCAGCGGGTTCTTGCGGAACAGTTGAAAGGCGGAGGTGATCCACTGCCAGCCGCGGCCGGGAGCGACACTCTGGATCTTCATGAGGAGTATTGCCCCGGGTCTATACGGTCAGCCGCTGCGGCCGGTCCGCGGCCTTGCGGTGGTTGAGCAGAATGCGGCGGAAACGATCCGGATCGTGGGCGTGGGTGAGTTCGCCCGGTCGCGGCAGATGGAAATCGTAAAGCCGCGAAACCCAGAATCGCA
>JBOIFZ010000289.1:0-10735 GCA_050741735.1 Burkholderiales bacterium | reverse complement strand
CCGTGGTTGCGCAGGATCATCGTCTTGGAGCGCGGGCCCAGGTCGCCGGCGAGACGCGTGCGCTCGTCCAGATCGAGCGCAATGCCCTCGTAGTCGTGGTAGGAGAGCATCGCGTAAACCCGCAGCGCATGCTGGCTCAGTGGCAGCAGGCCGCATGTCTGCGCCGACACCGCGACGCCGGCGCGGGTGTGGGTGTGGATTACGCAGTTGATTTCCGGCCGCGCCTCGTGCACGCAGCCGTGGATAACGAAGCCGGCGTAGTTGATGCCGAGTCCGGTGGGATCGTCGATGATGCTGCCATCCTTGTCGATCTTGACCAGGGTCGAGGCGGTGATCTCCTCGAACATCAGCCCGTAGGGATTGATCAGCAGGTGCTCGGTGCCGGGCACCCGCGCCGAGAAGTGCGTGTAGATCAGGTCGGTCCACTTGAACAGCGCCGCGAGCTGGTAGGCGGCCGCGAGGTCGCAGCGCATTTCCCACTCTTCCTTGCCGACGCGCTGGCGCACCGACGAGGCTGCGATGGACTTGAGATTTCCTTCTTTTGCGGCCACTTTTCGATCCTCCCGTGACACTCGAGCCTGAAATGATACGCCTGCCGCACCAGCCGCGTAACGGCCGCGCATTTCGTTGCGATCGTGGATCGCGGTTGGTGTCTTGTTGTTGACTTCGCCGGTCACCGGGCGCCCCATTGGCCATTCACCGACTCTTCGATTTGGCGCGGTAGCGGCGGATGACTTCGGGATCGGGATCGAAGCCGAGCCCCGGTCCCTGCGGCACCGCGATCGAGCCGCCTTCCGGCTTTGCCGCATCACCGTACAAGCGCGACTCGAGGTCGAAGAAGCGCCACTCGACCAGCGAATTCCGGCCCATCGCCGCGTTGACGTGCACGCCACCGAGAAACGCCGGGCCGTCGTAGAAGCTGTGCGGTGCCACTGCAACATTGTGCCGCGCGGCGAGCGCGAATACCTTGCGCAGTTCCGAGATGCCGCCCATCTTTGCGGGGCTCGGTTGCAGGTAATCGACCGCGTGCGCTTCCAGCAGATGCTGGAACTGCGTGAGCGTGGCGGCGTTTTCGCCCGCGGCCACCGCGATGCCGCCCCGGGCGCGTACCTGCGCCAGCGCGGCGTAGTCTTCCGGCGGCCACACCGGCTCTTCCAGCCAGCGCAGGTCGAGCGGCCGCAGTTTTTCCGTCATCTCGAGTGCTTCCTGCATAGACCACGGGCAGTTCACGTCGAGCATGATATCCACGTCGGGGCCGGCCGCCTCGCGCGCTGCGCGGGTTGCCGCGATTTCGATCTCGTGCAGCTTGATGTGGCGAAAGCCCTGCCCCAGGGCGCGAGCGACGTTGGCCGCGACCACTTTCGGTTCGGTGTAGCGGACCATGCTGGCGTAGCAGGCGAGCCGTGGCGACTTCGCGCCGCCAAGCATCTCGTGCACCGGCTGCCCCGCTGACTTGCCCGCAATGTCCCACAGCGCAATGTCCAGCCCCGACAGGCCGAAAATGATCGGGCCGCTGCGCCCGAAGATGTGCAGCTTCTGCTGCAGCTCCAGCATCAGCTCTTCGATTTGCAGCGGGTCGCGCCCGATGCACATTGGTACCAGGATCTGATCGATGGCGGCCCTGGTGGCCGGAATGACGTTGTAGCCGAAGGCCTCGCCCCAGCCGGTGATGCCGGCGTCGGTGCCCACTTTCACCAGCAGCGTATCCGCGGTCCGCCAGGCCGTGCCGCCCCACGCTTCGGTGCCGGACGGGCCGCCGCTGCTGTAAGGGATGTTCAGCAGGATGGTCTCGATGGATTCTATTTTCATTTTTCTCGTGCGCCCGGGGTTGATCGCAGTGGCGAGATGAAATGATAGGGGAGAGTGCCGGGGCGTGTCTGCTGCGGACCAAAAAATGATGTCCTTGCCCGTGCGCCTGCGGGCCCCCACAATCGCTTTCGGCGACCACTTGCGGGATGATGCAACTATCGGCATTGCGTCGTAGAACGATCAAGGCGCTTAACGGCCCGACGACGAAAGCGGCGATCCAACCCTGAGTACTCGAAGATGAGGCTCAGAAGAATGCGCGGAGCAGTCAGGGGATTCTTTCTGACATCGATCAGATGAAAATCGCCGTCATCGGCACCGGTGCGATGGGGTCTGTGTACGCCGGGCTGCTCGCCTCGGCGGGCCACGAGGTTTGGGCAGCCGATACCTGGCGCGAGCACGTCGAAACGATGCGCAAGAACGGTCTGCGCGTCGAAGGCGCCTCCGGGGACCGCACCGTGCAGGTGCATGCGACGACGCGCCCCGCGGACGCGGGCATTTGCGATCTGGTGATAATCGCCACCAAGGCGATGCACGTTGCGCAGGCGGCCGAATCGGCGAAGAGTCTGCTCGGTCCCGACACGGTGGTGCTGTCGATCCAGAATGGCCTGGGCGGCCCGGACACCGCGGCGCGCGTGCTTGGGCGCGAGCGCGTGGCGGTCGGCGTCGTCGGCGGATTCGGCGCCTCGATGAGAGGACCCGGGCACGCCCATCACAACGGCTGGGAACTGGTGCGGCTGGGCGAATTCTCCGGGCCGGTGACGTCGCGACTCGAAAAAATCGCCGAGGTGTGGCGCTCGGGCGGCTTCACGGTGAAGTGCTTCGATGACATCGACCAACTGGTCTGGGAAAAGTTGATCTGCAATGTTTGCTATTCGGGTACTTGCGCGCTGACCGAGCGCACCCTCATCGAGGTCATCGAGGATCCTGACGCCTGGCGGGTGGCTTCGGGCTGCGCAGCGGAAGCGTTCGCCGTGGCGAAGGCGCGCAAGGTCCGCCTGGACTTCGACGACCCGGTAAACTACGTTCGCGAATTCGGCATGAAAATCCCCAATGCCCGCCCCTCGATGCTGCTCGACCACATGGCCGGTCGCATCTCGGAGATCGACGCCATCAACGGCGCCATTCCGCCGGCCGCCGCCGCGGTCGGCGTCGCCGCTCCCTGCAATGAAGTGATCAGCGCCCTGGTGCGCGCCAAGGAGCGGCGCATGGGCGTGCGCGGCCGCTGAGAGGCGGGACTTATGTAATGCTTGCCTAAGGGTTTGACGCGCCGGCGGCGCCTGTCGCATAGTTCGCGCCTGTCATGTATTTCAACCGGAGGAGAAGAGAATGCTGAGACCGTACATTCACGCACTGCGCGAATTCGCGATGCTTCGAGCCGCAGCCGGCGGAGGAGGGGCGCAGGACTGCAGCGGCACGATCAGCGTGGAGGAAGCGCTGAAGGCGGAGCAGGATCGTTACGCGGCGCAGATGAAAGGCGACGTGGCGGCGATGCAGCGATTGATCGGCGATGACCTGGTCTATATTCACTCGAGTACAGTGCAGGACACCAAGGCGAGCTTCATCGAATCGATCCGTTCAGGGAACGTGACATACCGCACGATGAAGCGCGGCGACGTGAAGGTTCGGACATACGGTTGCATCGCCATCGTCAGCGGCGGCGCCACTTTCGACGTGACGGTAAAGGGAGAAGAGCGGACGCTCACGCTGCTGTTCCACGCCGTTTACGCGAAGCGCGCGGCGGGCATCCAGTTCGTGTCCTGGCAGGCGACCAAATTGCCGGCGTAACGGACCGCGGGGATCGCCACCCGGTTCAGCCGGAACGACAGAAGCGTCAACGCAATTCCCAGACCAAGGAGCACGCCATGATCGTTACGCCTCTGTATGCCGGATTGCTGGTCCTCGCGTTCCTGGTCCTGGCCTGGCGCGTTACCACCGACAACACTCGGTCATGACCGCTGCTGCTTTGCCGTTGCTGTCTCCGCTCGAAATACGCGTGCTCGGCGTGCTGGTGGAAAAGCAGCTCACCACGCCGGACTACTACCCGCTGTCGCTTAATGCGCTGGTCGCCGGCTGCAACCAGAAGTCGAGCCGCGACCCGGCGATGAGCGTCGGCGAGGACGAGGCACAGAGCGCACTAGACGCGCTCAAGGAACGCAAACTGGTGACCAACAGTTGGGGCGCATCGCGGCGGGTGATGCGCTATTCCCACAATTTCCCGCAAGTGCTGGATACCGATCCGGGCACCACGGCGTTGCTGGCGACGCTCATGTTGCGCGGACCTCAGACGCCGGGGGTATTGCGGATTGCCTGCGAGCGCATGTACCGCTTTGCGGACCTGTCGAGTGTGGAGGGCTACCTGGAGGAGATGGCGGGCCGCCCCGTCGGCGCGCTGGTGGTGAAGCTGCCCAAACAGCCGGGCGCGCGCGAACATCGCTGGGCGCACCTGCTCGGCGGGCCAGCGGGCGCAGCGACCGCAGCGACCGATCCCCCCGCCATGCACGCAGGTGCGGCCGCCGCGGCCGGCGCCCGGTACGAGGCCGACGTGGCGCGCTTGCGCGATGAAGTGGCGGAACTCAGGACGATGGTGGAACGGCTTAGGGAAGAGATCAAGAAGTAAGCCCCATGACCGACGAAACCCATTCACTTGCACGACCGTCTTCGGAGAAGGAGTTGTTCGTCGCCTTCACGCTGCTCGCATTGCAGGGCTTCGGCGGCGTTCTGGCGGTGGCTCAGCGGGTGCTGTGCGAACAGAAGCGCTGGCTCACGAAGGCGCAGTTCGTGGAAATTCTCGCGTTCGGGCAGGTGCTTCCCGGGCCCAATGTCTGCAACGTCGCGCTGATGGTCGGCGATCGCTTCTTCGGCTGGCGCGGCGCGTTCGCGGCGTTAGCGGGGATGATGGCGGTTCCGCTGGTCATCGTGCTGGCGATCACGGCGGTGTATTCGCAATACGCATTGAATACCGTCGTGGCGGGTGCGCTCAAGGGCATGGGTGCGGTGGCGGCCGGGCTGATCGTGGGAACGGCGCTGAAGCTCATGAGCGCGTTACGCGCCAATCCGATGGGCATTCCTGCTTGCGCGGTGCTGCTGGTGTCGGCGTTCGTGGCTGTGGCGATCCTGCGCTGGCCGTTGGTGTGGATACTGCTCGGGCTCGGCACGGTCGCGTGCCTGCTTGCCTGGAGGCGCTTGCGCGCCGACACAGCGGCCACAGCGGAAGGCGGGTGATCGGCGCGATGCCGCCTTCAGTCGATTTGCTGGCATTGTTCGGCCACATTCTCCTGTTGTCGCTGCTGGCGATCGGCGGCGCGATCACCGTCGCCCCGGACATGCATCGGGTGCTGGTTGGCGAGATGGGGCTGCTGAGCGACGCGCAGTTCAACGCCTCGATCGCGATCGCACAGGCGTCGCCGGGGCCCAACGTGTTGTTCGTCGCGGTGATGGGTTACCAGGCGGCCGGCCTGCCTGGCGCGGCGGCCATGCTCGCCGGCATCATGCTGCCATCGACAGCGCTTGCGCTGGCGGCCGCGCGCTGGAGTCATGCGCGGCGCGACTGGCGCGCCGTGCGGGCGTTCAAGGCCGGCATGGCGCCGATCGTGATCGCGCTGATGTTCGCCACCGGCTGGATCCTCAGCGCGGAAACGCCGGGCTGGCGGCACCTGCTGCTTACCGTCTCGGCCGCGGTTCTGGTCTGGCGCACCCGGCTGCATCTGCTGGTGATGATCGCGATCGGAGCGATCATCGGCGGACTGCGATGGGTCTAAGAGCAGGGATGAGGGATGAAGAAAAGCAGGACTGAGGACTGAGGGCCGAGAAAAGGCGAGAGTAAAGAGGAAAGAGGGAAGAGGAAGGACACAGTTTTGAGGCGCGGCGAATGCGCAGCGCTGCGGCGAGGAGGGAATTCGGGGCGCTATGAGCCGGGCAGCGCGGCACGCTGGCGGCATAATGCGGTCCGTCGAATCCCGGAAATCGGCGCCTGAATCGGTGTAAATTAAGGAAGCTCTGATCAGGTCCCAATTCGAGGGCGCGTCCGATGGAGTTTTTGCGAACGATCGAGCCGTTTCTGGAATCCATCTGGGGATTTCTGAGAACTTTAGCGCAGGGGCGGCTGCCCTCGACCGCAGGCGGCGTTGCGGCGGTGATCATCGCCGGCGTGGCCGGCGCAACGATCGCGTGGCTTGGAGCACGGGTCTTCTACCCCAGGAGCAGCCGCTTCCCCGCGGTGAAACGCGAACCCGTCGCCGGAGGGGCGATCTTCGCGGAAGCGGGACTGTCCGACGCACAGTACCACCTGCTTTTCGACCACAACCCGATCCCCACTTTCGTGTGCGAGATGCGCAGGTGGGGTTGCCTCGAAGTGAACGAGGCCGCGGTGAACGGTTATGGCTACTCGCGCAAGGAATTCCTCAAGATCAGGTTCACGGATCTGAGCCCGGCGGAGGAGATGGAACGGCTTTCGACCACGCTTGTGAATCTTGGCGTCAGTGCGAACGATCTGGGGGTATGGCGCCACAGGAAGAAGGACGGCGCACCCATCGAAGTCGAACTCGTCACTTTTCGGGTGCAACTTGCCAGGCGGCAGGCCCGGGTTCTGATCGCGAGGGACGTCAGCAGCCGCAGGAAAATCGAGGAGGTGCTGTGGAAGGAAGTCGAGCGCTTCGGGCTGGTGTCCCAGGCGACCAACGACGCATTGCTGGAGTGGGTCCTCGCCAGCGACCAGGTGTGGAAAAACGACAACTATCAGCGCCTGTTCGGGTATCGCAGCGACGAACTCCAGCCGAAAATGGAATCGTGGTTCGGGCACATCCACGCCGACGACCGCCTGCGGGTGCAGCAGCGGCTGCTCGGGATCATCAATTCCAGGGAGAACCTCTGGAACGACGAGTTCCGCCTGACGCGGCGCGACCAGACGGTTGCGCATGTCCACGCGCGTGGATTCGTCAATCGGGATGAGGCCGGGTCCGCGCTCAAGATGCTTGGGGTCCTGCAGGACATCACTGCCCGCAAGGAGTCCGAAGAGCGCACCCGTTTCCTGGCCGACCACGACGAGCTGACCGGCCTGCCCAATCGCAGCCTGTTCAAGCAGTCGTTGGCGCAGGCGATCCAACGCGCCGGACGCAGCGGCAAATTCCTTTCGGTCTTGTTCCTGGATCTGGATCGCTTCAAGAACATCAACGACAGCCTCGGGCACGAGACCGGCGACGAGGTGCTGCGCGCGGTCGCGGAGCGTCTCTCCGGCTGCGTGCGGCAAGTAGACGTCGTTGCCCGTTTCGGGGGAGATGAATTCGCGGTGCTCATGGAGGGGTTGATGGCGGAGGACCAGGCCGGCGCCGTCGCACGCAAGATCATCGACGCCCTGGCCAAGCCGCTGGTCCTGGCCGGGCGGCAGTATCGCACGGGGGCGAGCATCGGCATCAGCACCTACCCCTCCGACGGCCGCGACGTGCTTTCGCTGCAGAAGAATGCGGACATCGCGATGTACCGGGCAAAGGACGAAGGACGCGGCACTTTCCGGTTCTACTCCGAGCAGCTGAACACCCATTCGATCCAGCGCCTGGAATTCGAATCGAACCTGAACGGCGCGTTGAACAACAGGGAGTTCGTGCTGTATTACCAGCCGAAGCTCGAACTTGCGAGCGGGCGTATCGCCGGCGTGGAGGCGCTGATCCGCTGGGTGAGTCCGCAGTTCGGATTCGTGTCGCCGGCGGATTTCATCGCCATCGCCGAGGAAACCGGATTGATCGTCCCGATGGGGCGATGGGTGGTGCAGACCGCCTGCGCGCAGAACCGCGCCTGGCAGAAGGGCGGGCTGCCGCTGTTGCGCATCGCGGTCAACATTTCCGCCCGCCAGATGGCGGACAAGGGCCTGGTGAATTTCATTGTCGATTCGATGACGCGCACCGGCCTGACTGCGGAGTCGCTGGAGCTGGAGATCACGGAAAGCGGTGTCATGAGCAACCAGGACCACGCGGAGAAAGTGCTCAATCAGTTAAAGGCGCTCGGATTCCATCTGACCATGGACGACTTCGGTACCGGCTATTCGTCGCTGGCCTATCTCAAGCGCTTCCCGTTCGACAGCGTGAAAATCGACCAGTCCTTCGTGCGGGGCATTCCTGCCAACCGGGACGATTGCGCCATCGTCGAGGCCATCGTCGCCATGGCCCACAGCCTGGAACTGAAGGTCGTGGCGGAGGGCGTGGAAACCCGGGAGCAATCCGAGTTCCTGCGCAATCTCGGCTGCGACCAGATCCAGGGCTACATCTTCAGCAAACCCATCCCCTCCGCGGAGATTGTCGGCCTGCTGTACAAGACCATGACCCGGAGCACGACGGTTCAGGCGGGAACGTGAACGGCAGGGTCGAGGTACGAGGCCCGAGTGAACGGCGAAAAACAGGACGCAAAAAAATCCGGTGCCGCGTACTTTGCTTATGCGTTGTTGAGCGTTGCGAGGAACTCCAGCAGCGTGGAGTTGACCGCGGCCGGGCGCTCCTGCTGAATCCAGTGTCCGGCACCGTCGATGAGCCTGCAGACGCGCAGGTCATCCACCCAGCGCTTCATGTATTCCACCAGGTCCACGCCGGGAACGAACCTGAGCACCCCGTCGCGGCTGCCGGCGATGAAGCATGCGGGACGCGTGATGCGCGCGCCGGTCAGCGCAGTCAGGCGCTCCCAGTCGCGCTCCTGGTTGCGGTAACGGTTGAGCGGACCGCGAAAACCGGATTTCTCGAACTGCGACACGTAGTAGTCGAGGTCTTCTTCGGTCAGCCACGCGGGCAGCACCGGCGGATCGGGAAGGTCGTCGAGCATCTTCGCGTCCGCCGGCTTGTCGGTTCGAAACATTCCCCTGGGTGCATCACCCGACCCGGAGTAGTAGATCTTGCGCAGCGCCGTGCGAATGTCGGCCTCGAACTCCGCCTCGGCACGCCCAGGCTTCTGGAAATACAGTTGATAAAAAAAACGGTTTGCGTAGATCTGGCGCCACAGTGCAATCGACGAAGTCTTGCCGCGCGGCGCGTAGGGCACGCTCAACGCCGCTACGGCGCGCACCCGCCCGGGATGCAGCGCGGTGGTGTTCCAGACGATGGGGGCGCCCCAGTCGTGGCCGATCAGGATAGCCTGCTTTTCCCCGAAATGATCGATAAGCCCGAGTACGTCGCCGATCAGGCTCTCCATGTCGTAGGTTTCGAGCGCGGCGGGTGCGTCGCTGCCGCCGTAGCCGCGCACGTCCGGGACCACCACGCGGTAGCCGGCCGCGCGCACCGGCGCGATCTGGTGGCGCCATGAGTACCAGGACTCCGGCCAGCCGTGCACCATGATTGCGAGCGGCCCGTCGCCCTCGATGACGCAGCGCAGGCGCACACCATTGGTTTCGATCGTTTCGAAGGTTTGACTCGGGGACATGAATGCCGTGAATGCCGTGAATGTCGTGAATGTCGTGAGTGCAGGGAAAATCGCCAGTCCCGTACAACTCAAGGATGTCAGTTTCGATACCTTGGTGCGGTACGTGCCCCTAAGCTGAGGCTACGCGGTAACCGACCCGCGGAAAGTGCACGCAGACGGTGCCAACGCGTGGATCCTCGCGCAGGATTGCAATGCGGTCGCGGTCCACCAGCCGAACCGTGCCGTACACCGGCGGTTCACCGCTGTTCACGTCCGGGACTACGTTCACTTTTGCGCCCGGCTCCAGTTTCTGCGGATCTCGCGGATCAGCTTGTTCCGGCGTCGCAGGTTCGTTCGAGCGTGCAATCTCGATCGCTTCGGTGGAGCTCATCGGCGCAGGACTGCCGTGGCCGATGGCCTTGACCCGCTGTTCCCACGCTTCGAGCGCAGGAAATTCGGAGAACAGCGCCGGGCCGCCCTGCCAGCGCGCGCGCACGAACCAGACCAGGTAGTAGCCGACTGCGTCGGGAAGGCCCGGTTGCTCGCCTAGCATGAACCTGCGCCCCGTCGCGAGGCGCTGATCGAGCCAGCCGAACTGCGCGCGCAATTGCGCTACCACGTGCGGCAGATCCACCTTCAGCATTTTCAGATCGCCGTCCGGTCCGAGGAACAGACGCACGCGGTCTGCGGCGAACGCCTCCGGTAGCTGATCCGCATTCGCGCCCAGTGACAGCCGCACCGCCAGATCGAACAGTCCGTCGGCCCAGCGATTGAGGCCCCACGGCATGCCGTCGGCGCCACCGGGGAAAAACGTCGGCTCGGGGAAACGCCGCTGCAGTTCCCTCAGAATGCACTGGCTGTCGCAGTAGATTTCGGCGCCGATCTGCATCACCGGCGTGCGGCGGTAGCCGCCGGTCAGCGGCATCACGTCGGGCTTGGGCGGCAGGCGCGGAATTTCCACCGAGCGCCAGGCAAGATTCTTCAGTCCGAGCGCGACGCGGACTTTTTCGGAAACCGGCGAGGCCGGATAGTGGTGCAGGATGACGTCGTTCATGGTTTCCCTTTGCAGAGTGGGCGCCTGCCCTTGGCGTGCATCGTTTCCCCACGGCGCAGGCTGTAACAGTTCATGTAGTGGCTGGCAATTCTGTGGGTCATATTGCCGTGTCCGAACGCGATCCGGTTCGGAGAAACTGAAAAGCCTTTTCGGAATCGGAGGCGGCTGCCGCACTCATCACCGGTAACCATACTACGGAGAAAAATCAATTCCAACGTTTGACGTTTTCAAGCTGCATGTGGCGCAAGAGTGTCACTTGCCGGAGAAGATGAATCGCGCCGGTGGCATTTCCAACAGAAAAACCGAAGCGTCGATACGTACCTGAATTCGAAGATTTTCCTCGTTTCCAGTTGTGGCGTCCACGGTTCCGGGCACGCAATCTGCCTTACTTACCCGCGTCTCTGGAAGGTTTGTCCGGTTAACGGAAAGTTCGCGGATTCGACAGGTACAGGCGCAAGGTCAAGAGGCCTTCCACGGCCGAACTGCGCCGGTATCTGC
>JBOIFZ010000288.1:0-2007 GCA_050741735.1 Burkholderiales bacterium | reverse complement strand
TCCACCACTTCGCCATAGGCGGACGCCAGCGCGGCCATGAAGGCGCCGTGCACCATCGAGGCGGGAATGACATTGCCGCCGAACACAAGTTCGCCGGCCGCGCAGGCGTCCTCGACCACCGTGCAGTGGTAGCCCATGTCGAATGCGGCCCTGACCGTGGCATCCACGCACAGATTGCTCATTGCCCCGCAAAAGAAAAGCTCCCTGGCCCCCAGCACGTGAAGGACCTTGGCGAGAGTCGTGTCGCGGAACGCATTCGGGTAGTTCTTGGTGATCAGCATGTCGTCGCCTTCCGGCGCGACACGGGGATCGATTTCTATGCCCGGCGTGTCTTCGAGAAGGAAGCCCGCGGCCGGATCTTTTGCCACGTGCCGGACGTGAATCACCGGCATCACCCGGGCGCGGAACAGACCGATCAGTTGCGAGGCTCGCTCGACCGTCCGCTCGATACCCGTAAGCGGAAATTTCCCGTCTGCCAGGTAGTCGCGCTGCAGGCCGATGACGATCAGTGCGGTGTCGAACATTTCATTACGCTTGTCGTTGGCTGATGGATTATAGAGACATGGCCGTGGCGGGCAAATATTGTTGCCGGAAGGAACTGAAGGGTCAGGCCTATACTTCATAGCCGATCGGGCGTAGCCTCACGCAATGACTCGACCGCTACGTCTGGAGTTTGCCGGGGCGCTCTACCACCTCACCGCCCGGGGTGAGCGCCAGGAGCCGATCTTCGAGGACGACCAGGATCGGCTGGTTTTTCTCGATCTGCTCGCCAAGGAAGTGCTCCAGCAGGGCTGGGTGCTCTACGCCTTTTGCCTGATGGGCAATCACTACCATCTATTGCTCGAAACCCCCGAGCCCAATCTGGTCCAGGGCATGCGCCGTCTCAACGGGGTCTATACCCAGGCCTTCAACCGCCGCCACCGCCTGGTGGGCCACGTGCTGCAGGGCCGCTACAAGTCGATCCTGGTCGAGAAGGATGCCTATCTCCGGGAGCTGTGCCGCTATGTGGTGTTGAACCCGGTGCGCGCCGGGATGGTGGCCGCGGTGCAGGACTGGCATTGGAGCAGCTTCCTTCCCACCGCGGGCAGGATGCCCTGCCCGCCCTGGCTCAACGCCGCTGCCGTGCGCGGCTGGTTCGGTAAAGGCGCGGCCGCGCGTAAGCGCTACGAGCGCTTCGTTGCCCAAGGCCTCAAACAGCCCTCTCCGTGGGAGACGCTCAAGGGCCAGGTCTATCTGGGCTCGGAGGCTTTCCACGCCCAGATGAAGAAGCGTCTGTCGGGGAAAACCCCAAAGGGCGTCTCGCGCCGCCAGCTCAACCCGGTACGCCCGAGCGCGCAGGCGGTGCTGCGCGCCGTGGCGGACACCTACGGCATCAAGCCGGCCGCGGCGCTAGCGCGTCAAAGTGGGCCCGCGTTCAAGCAGACGGTGTATTTGTTGCGCCGGCGGGCCAATCTGAGCCTGCGGGAAGTGGCCCAAATGGCGGGGGTGACGATCGGACGGGTGGCGCAGATCCAGAGCGAAATCGAAGCGCTCCCGAACGACGAACGACTGGAACGGATCGTCGCCGGACTATAAAGTATAGGCCTGCCCCTTGCATTTGTCCCGGCTGAGCAGGCTCACCTCCGGTGCTCGGCTCATCGCGCTCGAATTCTGGAAATTTGGTTCAATATTCGATCCTGGATGCCTCATGGAAGATTCAATCGTCAAGATGGACCGCCGCACCTTTCTGAAGCGCTCCACGCTGTTTGCCGGAGGCATCGTCACTGCGACCACGCTGCAAACGCTCGCCGCGAACACCGCCTATGCAAAGGAGTGCAAACCCGACGGTCGCGGGAGGGGCAAGGGACCGATGGGTAAAGGTTACGGTGCCCTCAAGCCGGTGACCGATCAGAATGGCGACCTGATCCTGGCGTTGCCCGATGGGTTTCACTACACCACCTTCGGCAAGACCGGGGATGCGATGAGCGACGGCTTCGCGACTCCGGCGATTCACGATGGCATGAGCGC
>JBOIFZ010000287.1:0-6967 GCA_050741735.1 Burkholderiales bacterium | reverse complement strand
GACCGGACCACTGATGCTTGGTCGAGCCCATGTCGAGCATGTCGATGCGGTACTGGATCGGATCCTTGCCCGCAGCTTGCGCCATCTCGTCAACGAAGCACTCGAGGGCCACCGCGTTCAGGTTGTGGGACACCGCGCGCCAGTAACCCGGGGTCACGCCAGTGTCGTGCATCTGGTAGGTGAACTTCAGGTTGGGTGTGGTGTACGGGTAGTTGTCGATGCCTTCAACCGCGAACGGGTCGATGCCATCCTTCACGATGCTTGGGAACAGACGTGCCGAAATCGACGGGCTGGTCGAATGGAAGCGCATGGCGACCGGCTTGCCGCTCGAATCCAGGCCGGCCGTCAGCGTATACAGGCCCGCCGGGCGGTAGGAATCGTGCGTCATGTCGTCTTCGCGGCTCCATACCATCTTCACCGGCGCACCGACCGCCTTGGAGATTTCCGCTGCATCGATGGCATAGTCCACTTCAACACGGCGACCGAAACCGCCGCCCAGGAAGGTGGTATGCACTTCGACCTGCTCGGGCTTCAGACCTGTTGCGCCCGCGACCACGTGCGGAATCAATTGCTGGAACTGCGTCGGGGTGATGATCACCGCCTTGTCAGCGCGCACGTCAGCCGTGGTGTTCTGCGGCTCCATGGGCGAGTGCGACAGGAACGGCAGCTGGTAAGTGGCCTCGACGGTTTTCGCCGCCTGCCCCATGCCCGCCGCCACATCGCCCTGCTCACGGAACACCGCACCGGGCTGCTGCGATGCGTTTCGGATGCCTTCCCAGATCTTCTTCTGGTCGTTGTCGCCATTCGGACCGGCGTCCCACTGGATCAAAAGCAGATCCTTGCCCTTCTTTGCTTGCCAGTACGAATCGGCAACCACCGCGACTCCACGGCTGTATTGCACCACTGACTTGACTCCGGGCACCGCCTTTGCGCGCGTATCATCGTAACTGGCAACCTTGCCGCCGATCATCGGCGCCATCGCGACCGCAGCGTAGAGCATGCCGGGAACGCGCGTGTCAATACCGAATTGCGCGGTACCGTTCACCTTGGCAACGGTATCGAGGCGTTTCTGCTTCACGTTACCGACCACCTTGAACTGGCTTGACGGCTTGAGCGGGACATCCTTCGGAACTTCCATCGTCGCCGCCTTGGCAGCTAGTTGGCCGTAGGTGGCCTTCTTGCCGCCGGGCCCGGTGACCATGCCGTTGGCCGCCTTCAGTTGCGAAGCGTCAACTCCCCATTCGCTGGCTGCGGCAGCAACCAGCATCATGCGGGCAGACGCTCCCGCCTTGCGCAGCTTCTCCCAGGCATCACGCACCGCAGTTGAACCGCCGGTGAGCTGACCACCCAAAAGGGCGTTGATGTACACCTCGGCAGGTGGCGCGAACTCAACCTTGACCTTGTTAATGTCGACTTCGAGTTCTTCCGTCACCAGCATCGTCATCGAGGTGTAGACGTCCTGGCCCATTTCGGACCTGGCGCACATGACGGTGATGCTGTTGTCGGTGCCGATCTTGATCCATGCGTTCGGCGAACTGGTTTCGGCGGCCGCTTGCGCGATGCGCGGCCCGGTGGGCAGATAGAAACCGAGCGCCAGTCCACCGGCGACGGTACCGCTGACCTTCAGGAAGTCACGACGGGTTTCGTTTTTGATCATGTTTTCCATGTTTCACCTCCTTAGGCCATCTTCGCAGCTTCTTTGATCGCTGCGCGAATCCGCGGATACGTGCCACAGCGGCAAATGTTGCCGGACATGAAGGCATCGATATCATCATCGGTGGGTTTCTTGTTGGCCGCGAGCAGCGCGGCCGCCGACATCATCTGGCCAGGCTGGCAATAGCCGCACTGCGGGACATCCAGCGCAATCCATGCCTTCTGAACCTTGTGGTTCCCGCCCAGTCCTTCGATGGTGGTGACTTTCTGGCCGGATACGGAACCGATCGGGGTTTGACAGGAGCGCACTGCCATTCCGTTCAGATGCACGGTACAGGCTCCGCAGAGCGCCTTGCCGCAACCAAACTTGGTGCCGGTGAGGCCCAAGGTGTCGCGGAGCACCCACAGCAGAGGGGTATCTGGCGGGACGTCTACGCTCGATTGTTTTCCGTTAATGTTGAAAGAGATCTTCATTGCAAAGCTCCCCCTTTTGAGCAGTAGTGAGGAATGAACCTTATAAAGACGTAACAACTCTGGTTACCCGGGCAAAGTACACGAATAGAAACTGCCTTTCAACTATTTACGGCGCATTGTTCCCGTGGCGCAAAGGCATCGCAACGCAAATTGCCGATAGTCTTCAGAGCCGCTCTCCGCGCGGCTTTGCAAGCGACGAGCTTTGTTGCGGAAATTCAGCGTATTCGGAACAAGTGTTGAGGTCGCGACAGAGCTGCAATGTTGCGTTGCAATAACAGCATCGTGAAATTGTGACAACGGAGCAGCCGGATTTCAGTTGTCGGAATCCGGCGCAAAAGACCTGCGCGTGCCCTCCACGATGCCCGGTCAGGCACGGCTGCGGAGCGACGCCCAGGGAAGCTCTGCGCAAGTGAACACAATGATCCGATTGATTATGCAGAGCTTCCCTAAGCGTACTTTTTCAATTCCAGGCGCGCAATTTGGCTGCGGTGCACTTCGTCCGGTCCGTCAGCGAGTCGCAGGGTGCGGTTCCACGCGTACATCCTCGACAGCGGGAATTCCTGGCACACGCCGCCGCCGCCATGCGCCTGGATCGCCCAGTCGATGACCTGCTGCGCCATGTTCGGAGCGATCACCTTGATCATGGCGATTTCCGTCTTCGCCTCCTTGTTGCCCACCGTATCCATCATGAACGCCGCCTTGAGGGTAAGCAGGCGCGCCTGCTCGATCATGATTCGCGATTCGGCGATGCGTTCGTGCCAGACGCTTTGTTCGGCCACCGGCTTGCCGAATGCGACCCGCACCTTCAGCCGCTTGCACATGAACTCGAGCGCGCGCTCGGCCTGGCCGACGATGCGCATGCAGTGGTGGATGCGCCCCGGCCCGAGCCGTCCCTGCGCGATTTCGAAGCCGCGGCCCTCGCCCAGCAGCAGGTTCGCCGCCGGGACGCGCACGTTCTCAAGGGTCACGTCCATGTGGCCGTGCGGCGCATCGTCGTAACCGAACACGCTCAGCGCACGCACCACTTTCACCCCCTTGGCGTCGGCCGGCACCAGGATCATCGACTGCTGCTTGTGACGGTCGGCGTTGTCCGGATCGGTCTTTCCCATCAGGATGTAGATTTTGCAGCGCGGATCGCCCGCGCCCGAAGACCACCACTTGCGCCCGTTGATCACGTATTCGTTGCCCTGGCGCTCGATGCGGCACTGGATGTTGGTCGCGTCCGATGAGGCGACCTCCGGCTCGGTCATCAGGAAGGCGGAACGAATCTGTCCTTCCAGCAGCGGCGTGAGCCATTGCTTCTGCTGTTCCGGCGTGCCGTAACGCAGCAGCACTTCCATGTTGCCGGTATCGGGCGCCGAGCAATTGAACACCTCGGGCGCCCACGCCAGCCGCCCCATGATCTCGCACATCGGCGCGTACTCAAGGTTGGTGAGCGTGCCGCCGTGGTCCTTTGGCCGCCACAGGTTCCAAAGTCCGGCGGCACGCGACTTCGGCTTGAGATCCTCGATGATGCGCGTGGGTATCCAGGCGTTGCCCTTGCGGCGGTTTTCCTCGATCTCCTCGAAAAAGCGGTTCTCGTTCGGATAGACGTGCGCGTCCATGAAGGCGCCGACTTTTTTCTGCAGATCCCTGACCTTGTCGGAGAAATTGAAATCCATGTCTTTATCCTTGGTTTGTGCGGGTGGTTATTTGAGGGAAAAGCAGCCGGATTGATGCTGTCCTGGCTGGCGACGGTCGGGAACGCATTTCGAACTCGGCGAATTGGTCAGCCGCTCGTCGATGGCAGCCGCACCTGGACCGATTTGAATTCGAGGAATTCTTCGAGTCCGTACTTTCCGAGTTCGCGCCCGCGGCCGGATTGCTTGAAGCCGCCGAACGGCGCGTTGATATTGAATGTCCCGCCGTTTATATCGACCTGCCCGGCACGCAGGCGCTTCGCCACACGCTGCGCCCGCGCCCCGTCCGCCGACCAGACTGCCGCGGCCAGACCATACACCGTGCCGTTGGCGATCTGCACCGCCTCGTCTTCATTGCCGTAGGGGATGATGGAGAGAACCGGTCCGAAAATCTCCTCCTGCGCAATCGTTGCGTGCGGCTGCACGTGCCCGAACACGGTCGGCTTCACGTAACAGCCCTTGTTCAGGCCCTCGGGCATGTCGGGACCGCCGGCGAGCAGTTCGGCACCCTCCTCGATTCCCTTGCGGATGTAGGAGCGCACCCGCTTCTGCTGCGCCTTCGACACCACCGGTCCCAGTTTGGCGTCGGCGCCGAACGGGTCACCGACGTTGAACGTCGCGGCGGTCTCGGCCGCCAGCCGTGCCGCCTCCTCATAACGCGACGCCGGCACCAGCATGCGGGTGAGCGCATTGCAGGTCTGGCCGGAATTGAGGAAGCAGGAATTGAGCACACTCTTCACCGCGACGTTGAAATCGGCGTCGTCCAGCAGCACGGCGGCCGACTTGCCGCCGAGTTCCAGCGCCACGCGCTTGACCGTGCCGGCGGCGAGTTTCGCCACGCGCTTCCCGGCGCGGGTGGAACCGGTAAAGGAAATCATGTCGACTTTGGGATGCTTCGCCAGCGCTTCGCCGACCACCGCCCCGGTGCCGGTCACCAGATTGAATACGCCGGCTGGCAGGCCGACGCTGTGCATGATGTCGGCAAGAATGTAGGCGTTGAGCGGCGCAACTTCGGAAGGTTTCAAGACCACGGTACAGCCGGCAGCCAGCGCCGGCGCCACCTTCGCGGCGATCTGGTGCAACGGGTAATTCCACGGCGTGATGCAGGCGACCACGCCCACAGCTTCGCGGGTGACGCGCGAGTTGCCGATTTGCTCTTCGAAGGCGAAACCCGGCGTGAGCCCGGCATAAAGCCCGAAACTCGCCTGCGGCAGATACGCCTGGATGCGCGCAGCCATCTTGAGCGGCATGCCGACTTCGGCGGTGATGGTGCGCGCGATCTCGTCTGCGCGCGCCACAAGTTGCTCGTGGATTTTCTTCAGCCACGCCGCGCGTTCTGCGGGGGCCGTCACCGACCAGGCCGCGAACGCCTTGCGCGCCGCAGCCGCCGCACGTTCGACGTCTGCCACCGTACCGGCGGGGATGCGGCCGATGACTTCCTCGGTCGAAGGAGAGACTACGTCAATCGTCTGGTTCGATGACGACGCAGTCCATTGACCATCGATGTAGAGCTTGTCCGTGTTCTGCATGGTTGCAAATCTCGAAGCCGCCTTGTGCGAAGCGTGCCGGTATCTCCGTGCCCCGCTTTGCGCGACGGACTATTTCAGGGAAGGCACCCGCAAACGCAATTGTACGAAGTATGACACTCCGGCCGCGCTTTTTTAAGCCGGACTTGCAACCGCGTCGGTCGGTGCCGTGTGCTCGAAGGCCTTGATGGCGGTGCGCAGGAAGCCCGGCAGCGCCGTCGATTTGCGGGTTTCCGGGTCGGCGTTCACGTAGACCACCCTGCCACCGACTAGAAGTTGATCCGCGCGATAAATCTCGAGCTGGAATTCGAAGCTCGAGCGCCCCAGCCGCGCGACCCGCACGCAGACGTCGATCTCGTCGTCGTAGCCGGCCGATGCGTGGTACTCCACCTCGGCCTTCTTTACGTAGAGATCGGTGCCGTGCCGCGCCAGGCCCTCGGGATAGGGGTAGCCCAGCGCCCGGTAATACTCGGTGATCGCCACGTCGAAGTACATCATATAGTGGGCGTTGAACACGATGCCCTGCTTGTCCACCTCGGCCCAGCGTACCCGCATGCGGTGCGCGAATCTGAAGTCCGTTCTTGCCATCGTCGTTGGTGCAGCCGGATGTCAGTCGAAGCGATACGCATCCATCGCCAGGATGCCGAACGTGTGACTGCGGTGAATGCGCTTGCCGGCCACACCGGGGGAGCCCGCCCCGGCCGGAACGAACAGCGGCAGGAAATGTTCCTCGGTCGGATGATTGCGCGCGGCTTCCGGCGCCAGACTGCGATAGCGCACCAGATCGTCGGATTTTCCGCTCTCGATGGTCTGCGCCAGCCACTCCTGGAATCCCGTCACCCACTGCGGCGGAGCGTTCCCTTCGGGGTGGCGGCCAAATTCGCGCAGATTGTGCGTGGCGCCGCCGGAGCCGAGGATCAACACGCCTTCGTCGCGCAGGCCGCGCAGCGCTTCGCCAAGCTTGAAGTGATGCGCCGGGCCCAGCGCGGTCTGCACCGTGAGCTGCGTCACCGGAACGTCGGCATCCGCATACATCAGCATCAGCGGCACCCAGGCGCCGTGGTCGAGACCGCGGGTGGGATGCACGCGTGTGCCGATTCCCTTTTCGCCGAGCAATGTCTTCGCCCGCACCGCCAGCTCGGGCGCGCCGGGGGCGGGATACTTGATTTGATAGAGCTCATCGGGAAAACCGTAGAAATCGTAAATCGTCTCCGGTCGCGCGGCCGCGCTCACCGCCGCGTCGCCGCTTTCCCAATGCGCGGACACCGTCAGAATCGCCTTGGGCTTGCCGAGCGTCTTGCCCAGTCGGGAGAGGAACTCGCGGGCCGGGCCCGGCTGGATCGCCAGCAGTGGCGCGCCGTGGGAAACGAAAATCGCGGGGAAGCGCTCAGCCATACCGCCGCCCGACCCATTCCGCCACCAGCACCGGTTTTTCCTGACCTTCGCATTCCATCGCCACGTCCCAGATCATCTGCACGCCGCCTTCTATGCGCTCGAACTCCTTTAGCTTGAACCGGGCGCGCAGCCGCGATCCCGCTTTTACCGGCGCCGTGAAGCGCAGCCGGTTGCAGCCGTAGTTCACTCCCATTTTCGAATTGCCGAATTCCAGCGAATTGTTGAGGAAGTGGCTCAGCA
>JBOIFZ010000286.1:0-3228 GCA_050741735.1 Burkholderiales bacterium | reverse complement strand
GTGGATCGTGGTCGAAGGAGAGGATGCCCGTTACCGCAATCTGACCGTCGGCCGCGCGCTGCTGGCGGCAATGCGCGAGCGCCTCGAACAGAAGCCGGCAAAGCCGGCGGCGGATCGCATCCCGCCGATTCTGCCTCCGATCGACAACCGCCACATACTGGGCGCGCTCGACCTTACGCTGAAACTCGACCGCAAGAAATACGCGGAACTGCGCGCGCTGTACCAGGGCCGGCTCAATCTGCTGTCGCGCAACCCCAGGTTTCACAAATGCTCGGCGATTCTGGTGTTCGAGGGCAACGACGCCGCGGGCAAAGGCGGCGCCATCCGCCGCGTTGCGGCTGCGCTCGACGCGCGCCATTACCGCATCATTCCGGTAGCCGTGCCGACCGAAGAGGAGCGCGCCCAGCCCTACCTGTGGCGTTTCTGGCGGCACGTCCCGCGGCTCGGCCGGTTTGCCCTGTTCGACCGCTCCTGGTACGGACGCGTACTGGTGGAACGGGTCGAGGGCCTGGCCAGCGAGTTCGACTGGGCGCGCGCCTTTCACGAGATCAATGATTTCGAACAGCAGTTCGCCGACCACGGCGCCATTGTGATCAAGTTCTGGCTGGCAATCAGCAAGGACGAGCAATACCGCCGCTTCAGGGAACGCCAGCAGACCGCGTTCAAGCGCTTCAAGATCACGCCCGAAGACTGGCGCAACCGCAAGAAATGGGAAGCCTACGAACAGGCGGTGTGCGACATGGTGGACCGCACCTCGACTGCGGTCGCGCCATGGACGCTGGTGGAAGCCAACGACAAGCTCTACGCCCGGATCAAGGTGCTGAAGACCCTCTGCGAGCGTCTCGAATCGGCGCTCAAACGCTGATACCGCGGGAACTTGCCGCGATCGACGTACTCACAAGTTTGCCCTCTTCGCTGCTGGCTGCGTATACTTGAGCGCATCATGAAACGCTGGAAGACAGTAATAGTCGCGTTGATTTCGCTGTGGCTGCCGGTGCAAGGCTACGGCGCGGTCGTCATGCCGTTCTGCCAGCAACACGGCATGGCCGCCGGGACCGGGCTTGCAGACACATCCCAGGAGCACCACGACGCTCGCCCGGGCCACATGGCCCATAACGATTCACCAATTGATGCTGCAGGCATTTCTCATGCTGAACACGCCAGCAGCGATGCCACCAGCGGGTTGGCCTGCAACAATTGCGGCGCCTGTCATCTGGCATGCTCTCCGACAATCTCGGCGATTGCACCTATCGCAGTGTTGATCGGCGACTTCGTTCTCGAATCGTCCCCCGCCGATTCGCCGCACTTTTTCTACCCCGAGCAACTTCAGCGTCCCCCTCTCTCCGCGCTCCTCTGAGCGCGGGTTGAACCACTGACCGGCCGGCACATCTGCCGGGGCGGTTATTTCTTCCCGCGAGAAGCACCCGCCGTACCTTTACGGCCCTCACGCGACACGTCGTGTCCAGTCGTCTGCCCCTTTTGTCGGGAGCGGCGCGCCGGACCGCGAACAGATCGAGGAATTCGATGAAGCCCATTTCACGCAGTACGCCCGGCGTACTGGCAGCAACCCTGCTGCTGGCGGCCTGCGCCACGGTGTCCACGCCCGAATACTCGCGGCAGCACCCGGCAAACCCCGATGCAACCCAAGCCCCGGCGACGAGTGCTTCGAGCGCGCTCGACACCTATCAACCCGCCGCCGCACGCAAAGAACCGTCCGGCCAATCAACCACGCCCGAAGGCCAGGATGGTCACGGAAGTCCGGGACCACAGCCTGCAGGGCAACCGAAGGAGGACGGCCATGATCCCCATTGAACGCGATCAGGTACGCGGTATCAGAATTCTCGCCGCCATCTTGCTCGGCGTATCCGTGCTAGGCGGCTGTGCGACGGTGCAGCACGAGGCAAGTTTCCCGCAGGTGCAGAACGCGGTTGCGAATCATCTGGGCCAGAAAGTCGAATGGAATCGCGATGACGAGCGTGACGAGCGGGCGCAGCAAGCCACTCGCACGCTGCTGCGGCAAAAACTCTCCGCGGAAGCGGCACTACAAATCGCCCTGCTCAACAACCGCGGACTGCAAGCCAGGTTCGAGGAGCTCGGCATCGCGCAAGCCGACCTGGTCGAGGCCGGATTGCTGGAGAACCCGGTATTAGGCGCCGGCATGCTGTTCCAGGATGCCGGCACCGAGATCGACCTGGATATCGTGCAGAACTTTCTCGGCGTATTCACGCTTTCGGCGCGCAAGAAGATCGGACAGGCGGCCGCCGAGAGGGTGACGTTGGAGGTCTCGAAAGATGTGCTGGACCTGGCGTCGGAAGTCCAGGCGCAGTACTACCGGGTGGTGGGCGACGCCGAGACACTGGTACTGGCACGCCAGGTCGTCATCGCAACCGAAGCCGCCGCGGAACTGGCACAGCGCCAGTACGTGGCCGGCAACCTGAGCAGGCGCGAACAGAGCCTGCAGCAGGCGTTCTACGCGCAGACCTTGCTGGAGGTCGCGCAAGCCGAGGCACACTTCGACGCCGACCGCGAAAAGCTCAATCGACTCATGGGGCTGTGGGGCGCGAATACGCGCTGGACCGTTCCCGAGCGGCTGCCGGAGATCCCCGCAACGCTGCCAGCGCTCGACGACGTGGAGCGGCAGGCCATCGAACGCCGTCTCGATCTTGCCGCCGCTAAGAAGAAAGCGGAGGGCGTCACCCAAGCGCTCAACCTCGCCCGCCAGTACCGATGGCTCAGCCCGCTCGGTATCGGTGTGCAATTCAAACGCGACGCGGACGGGGAGAAATCCTACGGTCCGAGGCTCGAACTCGGGCTGCCGATTTTCAACCAGGGGCAGGCCCGGATCGCGCGGCTGGAATCCGAACGCAAACGCGCAGAAGAGCGGGTCGCCGCGCTGGCAGTGGACATTCGCTCGGAGGCGCGTGAAACCCGCGGTCGTCTCAGCGCACTTCATCAGTCGGTGAGGCATTACGAGAAGGCACTGTTGCCTCTACAGCAAACCATCGTGACCGAGACGCTCAAGTTCTACAACGGCATGTTGCTGGGCGTCTATGACCTGCTGCTCGCCTCGCAAAGCCAGATCCAGACCGGGCGCCAGTACGTCGCTGCCACTCGCGACTTCTGGCTGGCCTGGACCGAACTCGAGCATACGATTGGCGGGCGGATCAGTTCCCCGGCAGCTACGCCGCCAACCGGGAACGACACGGACGTCCCCGCGGACAACCCTCA
>JBOIFZ010000285.1:0-13706 GCA_050741735.1 Burkholderiales bacterium | reverse complement strand
ACCGCGGTTTCGAGGGTGGCGGGGTAGTCGCTGGCGGTGTAGTCGCCGGCAAGGTAAAGGCGTGGAATCGGAGTTCGGTTCGCCGGACGGCGCAGCCCGACGCTGCAGGAAATGGTCGCGCGCTTCTCGGCGATCACGCGCTGCCAGCGCGGCTCGCCGAGGCCGGGGAAGCGCGACGACAGCTCGGCGCGTACGCGCCGTGCCAGTTCGTCCTGCTCGAGTTCCTGGTGCGCGCCGGAGGCCGAAATCACCACGCCGATCAAACCGTCCTGTCCGCACAGCCGGCCACGATCGAACAGCCATTGCGAATACGTTGCCTCGATCCCGCCCATCCGGAACGGCAGCCGCGACCCGGGCGGGTACTGAAGGAAGACCGAATAAATCGGTTGGTAGGAAAAGGCCTGCACCAGCTTGTTGACTTCCGCGAGTTCGGCATGTGGTGCAATCAGGGTACTCAGGCGGTGCGGCGACACTGCCAGAATTACGTGGCTGAATGGCCCGTCTTCCGCTGCCAGTTCGAATCCGTCGGCCGTTCTGCGCACGGCCTCTACGTTCACGCCCAATCGTACGCTGCCGTCGCGCAGGGTCAGAAAAGCCGCCGCGCGTTCAGGAAACAGCGCGGAGAAATCCACGGCCGGGAGCAGCAGGTCGCTGTCCGCGCGTGCGCCATTGAAGCTATCGCGAAGTACGTTCAGGAAGATCTGCGCAGACGCCTCGTGGGGCTGGGTGTTCAATGCCGAGATGCACAACGGGTTCCAGAGGTAGCGCGTGACCGCCGTCGGCTGCCGGTAGGAGGCGAGCAGGTGCTCGACGCTGGTGTCGGTCCCGAGACGGAAACTCTGTCGGCGCATGGCGGCCATGAACGCGGCGGCTTTCAAGCGTCCGGCGAGGTCCAGCCCGCGCGCGCAAATCAGCGCCGCGGCGAGGTGCAGAGGAGCGGGCAGCCGTGGCGCGCGCAGGCGGAAGTGCGGGTGAACGACGAGTTCGAGCGGCAGCCGGACCAGACCCAGTGCTTCCTGCGGACGCCTGGTAAGTTCGATCAGGCGCAGGGTTTCGCGATATGCGCCGATCAGGATATGCAGGCCGTTGTCGAGCGGCATGCCGTTGATCTCTACCCGGCGCGCCCGCCCGCCGAGCGTCCTCGCCGTCTCAAGGACCGTGACCGGGATGTCGCGGCGGGCGAGCTCGGTCGCCGCCGCCATCCCGGCATAGCCGCCACCAACTACGGCTACGCGCGGCCGCGCGTAGCCGGGTGACGAGTGACGAGTGACGAGTGGCGCGACGGTGCCCGAGACCGGGTTAGATTTTGTTGTCACCGGTCACTTGCAACGTGCTTACGCAGTAAGCCAGGTTTTCCATGCGATCCACAATTTGCGCAGCGGGGTGAGGGAGGTGCGCTGCTTGAGGACTTTGCAGCCGCCGGCGTGTATCTCATCCAGAACGGTCCGGTAGATCGCTGCCATTACCAGACCCGGGCGCTGGGACTTGCGGTCCTGGCGCGGCAAGTCGGCGAAGGCGCGCCGGTAGAAGTCCCTGGCGCGATCGATCTGGAATTCAATCAACCGCCGGAAGGATTCGGTCTCACGCAAGTGAACGATTTCCGACGCGGCGACGCCGAAGCGCGCCAGTTCGTCCAGCGGCAGATAGACGCGATTGCGGCGCGCATCCTCGCCGACGTCGCGAATGATGTTGGTTAGCTGGAACGCGGTGCCGAGGTTTTCAGCGTAGCGCAGCGTCGCGGGATCGCGGTAGCCGAAAATCTGCGCTGCCATCAGGCCGACCACGCCGGCTACCCGGTAGCAGTAGGACTGCAGCGTTGCAAAGTCGGGGTAGCGGTTGTACTGCAGATCCATCTCCATCCCGTCGATGATCTCGTTGAAGCGCGTCTGCGTAAGATCGAAACGGCGCACCACCGGGATCAGGGCCATTGACACTGGATGCTGCGCCGTGCCGGCGAAAGTGCCAGCGATTTCCTTGCGCCACCAGGCGAGCTTGGCCCTGGCGAGATCAGCATCGCTGCACTCGTCCACGACGTCGTCGACCTCGCGGCAGTAGGCGTAGAGCGCGGTGATCGCGCGGCGCTTTTCCGGCGGCAGGAACAGGAAGCTGTAGTAGAAGCTCGAACCGCTTTGCGCCGCCTTGTCCTGGCAATACTGGTCGGGGCTCATGGATAGGCGAAAAACGATCGGAACAGCATGGTGAGCCAGTCGTAGGGTTGCAACACCGGGCGATGACGGAATACGTCGCCGCGGCTCGCCCGCAGTTTGTCGAGGATGCGGCTGCCGCCCATCACGATCATGCGCAATTCCAGTCCGACGCGGCCCGGGAGCCGCCTGGCCAGCGGGGCGCCGGCCAGCAGCATGCTGCGCGCGCGCTCGATCTGAAACATCATCAGTGCTTGCCATGCCGTGCCGTTGGCGCGGTCGGCGATTTGCGCTTCGGTTACGCCGTATTCCGCCATCTCGTACTGAGGCAGGTAAATTCGGTTGTTGCGGAAATCGATCTCGATGTCCTGCAGGAAGTTGATCAACTGCAGGCTCGAACAGATGGCGTCGGAGCAGGTCAGATTGCGCGCTTCGGCGGCCTGATACAAGTGCAGCAGCAGCCTTCCGACCGGATTGGCCGAGCGCCGGCAGTAATCCATGACTTCGCCGAAATCGGCGTAACGGTTCTTGGTCACGTCCTGGGAGAACGCCGAAATCAGGTCGCGAAACAGGCCGACGGGCAGCCTATGCGCCGTGATCACCGGAACCAGATCGGCAAACAGCGGTAACCGTGGCGCTTCCCCGCGTTCGATGCGATCCAGCTCGCTGGAGAACTCGGCAAGGTTGTGCAGACGCTGTTCCGGCGGCAAGTCACCCTCGTCGGCGAAATCGTCGGCCTGGCGGGCAAACGAGTAGATCAGCTCGACCGGACGTCGCAGCCGTTCGGGCAGCAACACCGAAGCCACCGGAAAGTTCTCGTAGTGATTGACCGCCATCGGCTATTCGCTTTGTGTGACAGAAGGTTAGACGGCGGAACGAGGGCCCGGCAAGCGGGCATTCGGGTGGCGGGGGCGGGGGCATTATATTAGAATGCGTCGAGTGCGAAGGTGGCGGAATTGGTAGACGCACCAGATTTAGGTTCTGGCGCCGAAAGGCGTGAGAGTTCGAGTCTCTCCTTTCGCACCAGAGCCCCGATAAAGAGCTGTCTGCCAAGCCTCGCCCGCATACCGACACAGGAAAATCGAATTAGATGCAAGCAAATCTGGAAACTCTGAGTTCTCTCGAGCGGCGCCTCTCTGTGACTTTGCCGCTCGATCAAGTCAACAGTGAAGTGGAAAACCGTCTCAAGCGGCTCGCGCGCACCGTCAAGCTGCACGGCTTCCGTCCCGGCAAGGTGCCCCTCAAGATCGTCGAGCAGCAGTTCGGCGGCCAGGTGCGCCAGGAAGTACTCGGCGATGCCGTGCAACGCAGCTTTGGCGAGGCGGTCAAGGAAAAGAACCTGCGCGTTGCCGGCTATCCGCGCATCGAAGTGAAGTCCGCCGCAGACGCCGAGGGCAAATTCGAGTACATCGCGACCTTCGAGGTTTACCCCGAATTCGCCATCGGTGAACTGGGCAGTGTGAAAATCGAGCGTCCGCTTGTCAACGTCGGCGATGCCGAAGCGGACAAGACCATCGAAGTCCTGCGCAAGCAACGTACCCACTACCACAGCGCCGGGCGCGCCGCCCAGTCCGGCGACCAGGTGCTGATGGATTACGGCGGCAGTATCGACGGCAACCCTTTCGAAGGGGGTGCGGGAACCGATCAGTACGCCCTGCTCGGCGGCGGCCAGTTGCTCGCGGATTTCGACAACAACGTCCTCGGCATGAAGGCCGGCGAAACCAAGACCTTCGAGTTGCGCTTCCCCGACGATTACCACGGCAAGGAAGTGGCGGGAAAGACCGCCCGGTTCGAGGTAACGGTGAAGGATGTGCGTGGGCCGCACGTCCCCGAAGCAGACGCCGAGTTTGCCAGGGCTCTCGGCGTTGCGGACGGCGACATCGCCAGGATGCGCGCCGAAGTCAAGGCCAACCTCGAGCGTGAGGTCAAGCGCCGCGCCAGCACGCGCGTCAAGGATCAGGTTATGAAGGCGCTGCTCGACGCGACCCGGGTGGAGCTGCCCAGGGCGCTGCTGGACATGGAGATCGATCGCCTGATGCACAACATGCGCCATGATATGGAGGCGCGCGGGCTCAAGGCCGACAAGGTAACGATGCACAGGGAAGCCTTCGAACCGGAAGCGCAGCGCCGCGTCAGCCTCGGCCTGATCCTGGCGGAGCTGGTGAAGAAACACGGACTTGAAGCCAAGCCGGACCAGATCAAGGCGGTGGTGGGGGAATATGCGCAGAGCTACGAAAAGCCGGAAGAAGTATTGCGCTGGTACTACCAGTCGCCCGAGCGGCTGCGCGAGGTCGAGTCCATCGTCCTCGAGGACAACGTAGTGCAGTGGGTGCTGGCCAATGCCAGGGTCGAGGACAAAGCGACCGACTTCGACGACCTCATGGGGAATGCAAAATGATCACGAGGCAAGACCGATTAATCAGCGAGCCGCAAGGCCTGGGGTTGATACCCATGGTCATCGAGCAGAGCGGCCGCGGCGAGCGCGCTTACGACATTTACTCGCGGTTGCTCAAGGAGCGCGTGGTGTTTCTGGTTGGGCCGGTCAACGAAATGTCGGCGAACCTGATTGTGGCGCAGTTGCTTTTTCTCGAATCGGAGAACCCGGAAAAGGACATCTCCTTCTACATCAACTCGCCGGGGGGATCGGTTTCCGCGGGGTTGGCAATCTATGACACCATGCAGTTCGTCAAGCCCGATGTGAGCACCCTTTGCATCGGCCAGGCGGCCAGCATGGGAGCCTTCATGCTCGCTGCCGGCGCCAAGGAAAAACGCTTCGCGCTGCCCAACTCGCGGGTCATGATCCATCAGCCGATGGGCGGCTTCCAGGGCCAGGCCTCGGACATCGAGATCCACGCGCGTGAAATCCTGTACCTGCGCGGCCGGCTCAACGAACTGATGGCGAAGCACACCGGACAGGACGTGAAGACCATCGAACACGACACCGACCGCGACAATTTCCTCAGTGCCCAAGAGGCGGTAAAGTACGGACTGGTGGACAAGGTATTGGTCAGCCGGGCCGAGGCCGGCGCGCCTGCCTGAGGCGCGGTACCCCCGACACGGGGATATCGGAACCAACGCGGATGGGAGTCTGATGGGTTGATGTTTACAGCGAAAGGACGTTATGTCTGACAAACCTGGCGGCGAGAAACTTCTCTACTGTTCTTTCTGCGGCAAAAGCCAGCACGAGGTTCGCAAGCTGATCGCGGGCCCCTCGGTGTTCATCTGCGACGAGTGCATCGAGCTGTGTAACGACATCATCCGCGAGGAGAGCCACGCCGAGACCACCGGGAAAGGCGCCAAGTCCGATTTTCCCGTTCCGCACGAAATTCGCGAGATCCTCGACCAGTACGTGATTGGCCAGAACATCGCCAAGAAGATCCTTGCGGTCGCGGTGTACAACCACTACAAGCGGCTCAAGACGGTGCAGAAGAAGGACGACGTCGAGCTTGCCAAGAGCAACATCCTGCTGATCGGCCCCACGGGCTCGGGCAAGACGTTGCTGGCGCAGACGCTGGCGCGGCTGCTGAACGTGCCTTTCGTGATGGCGGATGCCACCACGCTGACTGAAGCTGGTTACGTCGGGGAGGACGTCGAGAACATCATCCAGAAGCTGTTGCAGAAGTGCGACTACGACGTCGAAAAAGCGCAGCGCGGCATCGTCTACATCGACGAGATCGACAAAATCTCGCGCAAGTCCGACAACCCCTCGATCACCCGCGACGTGTCGGGGGAAGGCGTGCAACAGGCGCTGCTGAAACTCATCGAAGGTACCATCGCATCGGTGCCGCCGCAGGGCGGACGCAAGCATCCGAACCAGGAGTTCGTCCAGGTCGACACCACGAATATCCTGTTCATGTGCGGCGGCGCGTTCGACGGCCTGGAACGTATCATCCGCGCCCGCTCCGACAAGGGCGGCATCGGTTTTGGCGCCGAAGTGAAGAGCAAGGACAACCGCAAGGACATCGGAGCGGTGCTGCGCGGCGTCGAGCCCGAAGATCTGATCAAGTACGGCCTGATCCCCGAATTCGTCGGCCGCCTGCCGGTTGTTGCCACGCTGGATGAACTTGACAAGGCGGCGCTGATCCAAATCCTTACCGAGCCGAAAAATGCGCTGCTCAAGCAGTATCAGCGCATGTTCAGCATGGAAGGCGTCCAGCTGGAGGTGCGTTCCGAGGCTCTTAAGGCGGTGGCGCTGAAAGCCCTGGCGCGGCGCACCGGTGCGCGCGGGCTGCGTTCGATCCTGGAACAGGTGCTGCTCGACATCATGTACGACCTGCCCTCCCTGAACAACGTGGAGAAGGTGGTCGTGGACGAAGGCATGATTACAGGCGACGCGCGACCGATCCTGCTTTACTCCGACCAGCCCAAGGTGGCCGGCTCTGCCTGACCACCGGCCAAAATCCGGAGTCGACCCGCGTCGGAGTCCCCGGCGCCGCCGAAATTGCCGGCTTTACAATGACTTGCCGTTTGGGTTGAAATACCCGGGCGGCCCCCAACCTTGGAAAGTATCCTTGCCCTTTCAGGTGACCAATGACTTATTCCGCTGATCCTTCCCAAACGACCGTCACCTACCCGCTGTTGCCTTTGCGCGACGTGGTGGTTTTCCCTCACATGGTCATTCCGCTGTTCGTCGGGCGCCCGAAATCGATCAAGGCGCTGGAGACGGCAATGGAGGCGGGCAAGAGCATCCTGCTGGTGGCCCAGAAGTCAGCCGCAAAGGACGAACCTTCGCCGGAAGACCTGTACGACATCGGCAGCATTGCCAACATCCTGCAGATGCTGAAGCTGCCCGACGGCACGGTGAAAGTGCTGGTCGAGGGCGTACAACGCGCCAAAGTCCTGTCGGTCATGGACGAAAAGACGCATTACGCCGCCGAGGCGCTCCCGGTTCCGGCTGATGCGGTCGAGACCAACGAGGTGGAGGCGATGCGCCGCGCCATGCTCACCCAGTTCGACCAGTACGTGAAACTCAACAAAAAGATCCCTCCGGAGATCCTCACGTCGCTGTCGGGCATAGACGAGCCCGGCCGGCTCGCCGATACCGTGGCCGCGCACCTGCCGCTGAAGCTCGAGCAGAAGCAGGCCGTGCTGGAAATGTTCGAGGTCAGGAAGCGTCTGGAGCATCTGCTGTCGCTCATGGAAGCCGAGCTCGACATCCTCCAGGTCGAGCGCCGCATCCGCGGGCGCGTCAAACGCCAGATGGAGAAGAGCCAGCGCGAGTATTACCTTAACGAACAGGTCAAGGCGATCCAGAAGGAACTCGGCGACATGGAAGAGGGCGCCGACCTGGACGAAATGGACAAGCGCGTCAAGGCGGCGCACATGCCCAAGGAGGCGCGCAACAAGGCCGAAGCCGAGCTCAAGAAGCTGCGCCTGATGTCGCCCATGTCAGCCGAAGCCACGGTGGTGCGCAACTACATCGAAACGCTGGTCGCGCTGCCCTGGAAGAAGAAAAGCAAGATCAGCAACGATCTGGCCAAGGCGCAGGAAATCCTGGATGCCGACCACTATGGCCTGGAGAAGGTCAAGGAGCGCATCGTCGAGTACCTGGCGGTGCAGCAGCGCGTGGACAAGCTCAAGGCGCCGATCCTGTGCCTAGTGGGCGCCCCGGGCGTGGGCAAGACCTCGCTCGGGCAGTCGATCGCGCGCGCGACCAACCGCAAATTCTCGCGCATGTCTCTGGGCGGCGTGCGCGACGAGGCCGAGATCCGCGGCCACCGCCGCACATACATCGGCTCGATGCCCGGCAAGGTGCTGCAGAATATGACGAAGATCGGCGTGAGGAACCCCCTGTTCCTGTTCGACGAAGTGGACAAGATGGGGCAGGATTTCCGCGGCGACCCGGCTTCCGCGCTGCTGGAGGTGCTCGACCCGGAGCAGAACGACAAGTTCGTCGACCATTACGTCGAGGTTGAGTACGACCTTTCGGACGTGATGTTCGTCGCCACAGCCAACACCCTGAACATCCCGGCGCCGCTGCTGGACCGGATGGAAGTGATCCGTCTGTCCGGCTACACCGAGGACGAGAAGATCAATATTGCAATGCGGTACCTGCTGCCAAAGCAGATGAAGACCAACGGCGTCAAGGAAGGCGAGCTGTCGGTCTCCGAGAGCGCCATCCGCGACATCGTCCGCTACTACACGCGCGAGGCCGGAGTGCGCAGCCTGGAGCGCGAAATCTCCAAAATCTGCCGCAAGGTCGTGAAATCGCTGCTGATGAAGAAGCGCGACCACCGGGTGACGGTGAGTGCGCGCAATCTCGACCACTACCTGGGCGTGCGCCGATTCACTTACGGCCTGGCGGAAAAGAACAACCAGGTCGGTCAGGTAACCGGCCTGGCATGGACCGAAGTCGGCGGCGAGCTTCTAACGGTCGAGGCCGCCGTCATGCCGGGCAAGGGCAACATCCAGCGCACCGGCTTGCTCGGCGACGTCATGAAAGAGTCGGTCGAGGCGGCCCGGTCGGTGGTGCGTGCGCGCGCGGCTCGGCTCGGTATCAGGGACGACGCGTTCGAGAAGAGCGACATCCACGTGCACGTGCCCGAGGGCGCGACGCCCAAGGACGGCCCCTCGGCGGGTATTGCGATGACCACTGCGCTGGTTTCGGCATTGACCGCGATCCCAGTGCGTGCGGATGTGGCAATGACCGGCGAAATTACGCTGCGCGGCGAAGTGCTTGCGATCGGCGGCCTGAAAGAAAAGCTGCTGGCGGCGCACCGCGGCGGCATCAAGACCGTCCTGATCCCGGAAGAAAACGTCAAGGACCTGACGGAGATACCCGACAACATCAAGAATCGCCTGGATATCCGTCCGGTCAAGTGGATCGACGAGGTGCTGGAACACGCGCTCGAGCGCAACCCCGAGCCCTTGCCGGAGAGAACCGAGGCGGTGGCGATTCCGGCGGTGGCCTCCACCGAGGCGGTGAACGCGGTCAAGCACTGATTTCCTTGCTTCGAACCAACGGGAATGCGAACCGCATTCCCGTTTTTTTCGACATCACGTTGCGCTCGTAAGCTGCGATCCCTCGGAAGCTCGCTTGACATGAGGATTTTCGCCTTGTTATAAAGTGTGTCCGGGAATTCGATCGCCAAAACAATTTTTCTGTCTTCGGCCCGCAGTCGAAAACAGTTTCCTGTTTCTCCCGGCAACGAATAACGAAAGGGGACCCAAGTGAACAAATTCGAAATCATTGAGGCTGTTGCGAAGTCTGCCGATATCTCCAAGGCGGCCGCAGGCAGGGCATTGGAAGGCACCGTAACGGCGATCAAGACCTCGCTGAAGAGAGGCGTAATGGTGACGCTGGTCGGTTTTGGCACCTTCTACGTCGGCAAGCGCGCGGCACGCAGCGGCCGCAATCCCCGCACCGGCGCGACCATCAAGATCAAGGCGGCCAAAGTGCCCAAGTTCCGCGCTGGAAAAGCACTCAAGGATGCAGTAAACTAGCGCGCTTCGTTGGACCGCACACCGGCATTTCCTCCAGAATTCGGGGTAACGAACCAGCAGCGACGCGGAAATTGCGCGGCTGCGACGGGTGCTTAGCTCAGTTGGTAGAGCGTCGCCCTTACAAGGCGAATGTCGGGAGTTCGAGCCTCTCAGCACCCACCAGAACGGCAGTGATGGGTGATGAGTGATGAGTTCGGAACGAATGGCGATGAACAGGGGTCTTACTCATCACTCATCACGGAATTTGGAGTGGTCGTTCAGTTGGTTAGAATACCGGCCTGTCACGCCGGGGGTCGCGGGTTCGAGTCCCGTCCACTCCGCCAGGACCCAGTGAAGGCGAACGCGAGTTCGCCTTTTTCATTGTGCGCCCAGCATAGGCGCGATCACCTTTGATCGCCCCCTATCCCGATTTTGTTTTCCGGGTTGCCGCTGGAGCCACGCATGGCGGTGGCGTATCAGGCATACTCTCCGATCTTCGCAGTTTTTCGGACCAGGTTGACACATGTACGATTTCATCTACAAGCACAAGCAATGGCTGCAGATCATTCTGCTGGTTTTGATCGTACCGCCGTTCGCACTGTTCGGAATCGACTTCTATTTTCGCGATACCGGCGGTGGCGGCGCGCTGGCCCGGTTTGGCGACATCCGCATCTCGGACCTGGAGTACTCCCAGGCGTTGCGACAGGCGCAGGACCGCGTGCGCGAGATGGCGAAGAACAACCCCGATCCGGCGCTGCTCAACAGCCCTCAGCTCAAGGAATCGGTACTGAACGAATTGATCGCACGCAAGGTGGCGCTGGCGCACGCCTACAAGTCGGGAATGACCGTCTCTTCGGCGGAGTTGCAGAAGATCATTGGCGCGGTCGAGGCATTCCGCGACGAATCGGGGCGCTTTTCGCAGACGCGCTACCGGCAGATGCTGCAGGGACAGGGCATGACGCCGGTGGCGTTCGAAAACGACATCCGCATGAACATCGTGCTCGAGCAGCTACGCAGCGTTACCGCCGGCTCCGGCTTCCTGCCCCAGTCGGTGGTCGATCGATTGCTCAAGATCGGGGAGCAGGAGCGTGAAGTCAGCCAGGTCGTTTTCAACCCGGTGGACTATCGCAAGCAGGTGAAGATCTCCGAGGCGGACGTGGAAAAATATTACGAGGAGCACAAGAACGAGTTCCAGATCCCCGAACGCGTGCGCCTCGAGTACCTGGTGCTATCCCCGGATGTGGTGGAGCATACGGAAAAGGTCACCGACGAGGAACTGAAGAATTACTACCAGGCCAACATCGAGCGTTATCGAACCCCCGAAGAGCGGCGTGCCAGCCACATTCTGATCCCGGTAGCCGCGAGCGCCAGCGCCGAGGACAAGGCCAAGGCGAAGGCGCAAGCCGAAGACCTGTTGAAGCAAATCAAGTCCTCGCCGGGCAAGTTTGCCGAACTGGCAGCCAAGTTCTCGAAGGACCCCGGGTCGGCCGAGAAGGGCGGCGATCTCGGTTTCTTCGGCCGCGGCCTGATGGTTAAACCGTTCGACGACGCCGTTTTCGCGCTCAAGGTCGGCGAGTTGGCGGGGCCGGTCGAAACCCGGTACGGCTATCACATCATCCGCCTGGACAAGGTAAAGCCGTCGCAGACCACGCCTATCGAGGCGGTGAAACAGAAGATTGTCGACGAAGTTCGCAAGCCGAAGCTCGGCAAGGCCTATGCCGAGGCTGCCGACAGTTTCAACAACCTCGTGTACGAGCAGTTCGACAGCCTGCAGCCCGCGGCGGAGGCGCTCAAGCTTACCGTGCAGACGTCCGACTGGGTCAGCCGGGCCGGCGCCAATACGATCCCGCTGTTCAACAACGAGAAGGTTCTCAACGCGGTGTTCTCCGACGAAGTACTGAAGAACAAACACAACACCTCGGCGATCGAGGTGCAATCCAATATGCTGCTGGCAGCGCGGGTGATCGAGCATAAGCCGGCGGCGGCCCTGCCGCTGGAGCAGGTGCGCAACGATGTCATGCAATTCCTCACCGACAAGGGCGCGATCGAACTGGCCGAGAAGGAAGGTCGCGCGGCGCTGGAGAAGCTGCAGAAGAGTCAGCCGCTGGCGCTGTCCTGGTCGCCGTCGCAGCCGGTATCGCTGCAGAAGCGCCAGGGTCTTCATCCCGAAGGCGCACAGGCGGTATTTGGCGCCGACGTGAGCAAGCTCCCGGTCTATGCCGGCGTACCGGCGGCGCAGGGGCGATACGTCGTATACCGCATCACCAAGGTCAAGGACGTGACTGCCGTTGATCCGGAACAGCGCAAGGCGCTGGGCAAGCAACTCGCGGAGATGGTCGGCCAGGAACAGTATGTCGCCTATCTCGCCAGCCTGAGGGAACGCGCCGACGTCAAGATCGACAGGAAGAGGCTGGAGCAGGGACAGTAGCGCCGGTTTCCAAAAAAAATTATCACCGCCAAGGACGCAAAGGAAGATCTAAAGGCAGGACGGTACGGAGGACGATACTCGTAGCCCGAAGTTCGAAGCATAACTCGTCCCGCCACGGTTTAACTCTCCCTGGTTTTCCTTGGCGTCCTAGGCGTTCTTTGCGGTGAGTGTTTTGGAATTCTTACGCCTTTGCGGTGAGTGCTTGCGGATGTTTACGCCCTATTCGATCTGGACGGCCCCGGTGGTATTGAATCCGGCGTCCACGTAGGTGATCTCGCCGGTAATGCCGCTGGCCAGGTCGCTGCACAGGAAAGCGGCGACATTGCCGACTTCCTCGGTGGTGACATTGCGGCGCAGCGGCGACTGCTTTTCCGCATAGGCCAGCAGCTTGCCGAAGCTGTTGATGCCGGCGGCGGCGAGCGTCTTGATCGGACCCGCGGAAATCGCGTTCACCCGGATGCCCCTGGGCCCGAGGCTTTGCGCCATGTAGCGCACGTTGGCTTCGAGGCTGGCCTTGGCCGGCCCCATGACGTTGTAGCTGGGGAAGGAGCGCTCGGCGCCGAGGTAGGTGAGCGTGAGCAGCGCGGCATTGCGGCCCTGCATCATCGGCAGGCCGGCCTTGGCGAGTGCGGCAAAGCTGTAGGAACTGATCTCGTGGGCGATGCGGAATGCCTCGCGGGTGACCGAATCCAGGTAATCGCCGGCGAGCGCTTCGCGCGGCGCGTACGCGATCGAGTGGATGATGCCGTCGAGTCCGTCCCAGTGCCTTGCCAGTTCGGCGAACAACGCATCGATCTCGGCGTCACTCGCGACATCGCAGGGCAGCACCAACCGGCTGCCGAATTCGGCCGCCAGTTCGACCACGCGATCCTTGACCCGCTCACCCTGGAAGCTGAATGCAAGTTGCGCGCCCTCGCGGTGCATTGCCTTGGCGATGCCGTAGGCGATAGAACGGTTGCTGAGCAGGCCGGTGATGAGGATTTTCTTGTTGTCGAGAAATCCCATAGACGTTTCCTCGCTGTTTCGTCCTCGTTTCGCGGAATCCCGGCATTATAGCGAAACGACCTGTCCCGACGGTCGTGATCTACGCGGGCTGCGAATGCGCGCGGGTTGACCGCCCGGTATTCCGCTACACTTTGGCCGGAGTATGAGCCGGCTGAGTACAGCAGCCGTGGCGCTCGCGCTGCTCGGTTTCCTGGGCGGCTGCGGCGGACCATGGAACAACCCCTATCCGGCCCACGAGCGCGGCCAGAACACCCTCTATTCGGCTTTCGTGGAGCGGCCCAAGCACCTCGATCCGGTGCAATCCTACGCCGAGAACGAGTATGTCTTCATTGCCCAAATCTACATGCCGCCGTTGCAGTACCACTATCTCAGACGGCCCTACGAACTGATTCCGTTCGGCGCGGCGGGGCTTCCGCGCGCCGTATACCTCGACGCCGCCGGCCGCCGGCTGCCCGATTCCGCGCCGGCCGAGCGGGTGGCATTCAGCGTTTATGACATCCGCATCAGGCAGGGGGTGATGTACCAGCCGCACCCGGCCTTTGCCGTGGACGAGTCTGCGACGCCACGCTATTTGAATCTCGGGCGCGAGGATCTGAAAAACGTATTCGAGCTGCGCGACTTCCGGCACACCGGCACGCGCGAACTGGTCGCCGAGGACTACGTGTTTCAGATCCGCAGGCTTGCGCATCCCGGGCTGCATTCGCCGA
>JBOIFZ010000284.1:0-3193 GCA_050741735.1 Burkholderiales bacterium | reverse complement strand
GCGCGCCCCGGCTCTCCTTGCGCGCCTCGGCCGAGACCAGCGTGGCGACCGCCACCTCGATCAGGTTGTCGAGCTCGAGCGCCTCGACGCGCGCGGTGTTGAATACCTTGCTCTTGTCCTTGATCCCCGTTCGGCCGACGCGCAATGCGATTTCCTTGATTTTCCTGACGCCCTCCACCAGCATGTCAGGGAAGCGGAACACGCCACAGTGCGCCTGCATGATCCGGCGCATCTCCGCACCGACTTCATGCACGCTCTCGCCGTCCTTCTGGTTGTCCAGGCGCGCCAGCCGCGCCGTCGTCCTGTCGGACGCATCGGCCGGCAGATCCTTGTGGGTGGGGTTCTGTTGCAGGAAGCGGATCATGGTGTCGCCGGAGGATTTTCCGAGAACCAGCAGTTCGGTGAGCGAATTGGTGCCAAGCCGGTTCGCTCCATGCACCGACGCGCAGGCGCACTCGCCTGCAGCGTAGAAACCCTGCACGACCGCTTCCGGGTTCCCGCCCTGCGGCGCCACCACCTCGCCGCGGTAATTGGCGGGAATCCCGCCCATCTGGTAGTGACAGGTCGGGACAACGGGGATCGGATCCTTGACCGGGTCGACGTTGGCGAATTTCCTGGCGATCTCGCGAATGCCGGGCAGCTTGCTCTCGATCAGTTCCACCCCCAAATGATCGAGCTTGAGCAGAAGGTAATTGCCATCGGGCCCGCAGCCGCGCCCTTCCTTGATCTCGGTCGCCATTGCCCGCGCCACCACGTCGCGGCTGGCGAGGTCCTTGGCGTTCGGCGCGTAGCGCTCCATGAAACGCTCGCCGTTCTTGTTCAGAAGGTAACCGCCCTCGCCGCGAACGCCTTCGGTGATCAGCACGCCCACGCCGGCCACGCCGGTCGGATGGAACTGCCAGAATTCCATGTCTTCCAACGGAATTCCGGCGCGCGCCGCCATGCCCAATCCGTCACCGGTGTTGATGAAGGCGTTGGTGCTGGCGGAATAGATCCGCCCTGCGCCCCCGGTGGCGAACAGCACTGCGCGCGCGTGCAGCACCGATACTTCGCCGGTCTCCATTTCCATTGCGGTCACGCCCAGCACCTGTCCGGAAACGTCGCGGATCAGGTCCAGCGCCATCCACTCGACGAGGAACCGGGTACTGGCGCGCACGTTGCGCTGGTACAACGTGTGCAGCATCGCGTGGCCTGTGCGATCGGCCGCACAGCAGGAACGCTGCACTGCCGGACCCGCACCGAAATTCCGCATGTGACCGCCGAACGGGCGCTGGTACACAGTGCCGTCGGGGTTGCGGTCGAAAGGCATGCCGAAATGCTCGAGTTCGATCACCAACTTGGGCGCCTCGCGGCAAAGGAACTCGATTGCGTCCTGGTCGCCAAGCCAGTCCGACCCCTTGATGGTGTCGTACATGTGCCACATCCAGTTGTCTTCGCCCATGTTGCCGAGCGCGGCACCGATTCCGCCCTGCGCCGCCACCGTGTGCGAGCGCGTCGGGAACACTTTCGACAGCACGGCGACCTTGTAGCCGGCCTCGGCCAGTTGCAGCGACGCGCGCATACCGGCGCCGCCGGCACCGACGATCACCGCATCAAATTTTCTTACCGGGATCGCCATTTCTAGAGACTCCAGAGGATCTGAATCGCCCAGCCTGCGTATGCAACCAGAAGCACGGCCACCACGATTTCCAGTCCGAGTCGCACCGACGTAGGTTTAATGTAGTCCATCAGGATGTCGCGCACACCGATCCACGCGTGCCAGAAAAGACTGATGAAGAACAGGATGGTCGCAAGGCGCATCGGCTGGTTTTCGAACAGCGCGCGCCACTCGCCGTAATGCTGCGGCGGGCAGATCACAAGGATGCCGACGAATACGACGGTGTAAACGGCCATCAGCACCGCGGTAACGCGTTGTACCAGCCAGTCCCTGAGGCCGTGGTGGGCGCCGACGACGCTCTTCACCATAGGCACACCCCCAGGACCACGGTCAGCGCAAGACTTGCCGCCAGCACGCCCCAACTCATCGCCCGCGTGGTCCTGAGCTCCGTTCCAAGGTCCACATCGAGCAGCAAGTAGCGCAGGCCTGTGAAGAAATGGTGCAGGAAAGCCCACAGCATGCCGGTCAGGAACAGCTTCGCCAGCCAATGGTCGGCAAGCGCACGCAAACGCACATAGCTCTCCGGCGAAGTCAGACTTTCCTGGAACAGATACAGCAGCACGCCCGCGAACAGGAACAGCGCGGCGCCGCTGATACGATGCAGGATCGATACCAATCCCGGCACCGGTAGCCGGATTTTCGTGAGGTCGAGGAATTTCGGTCGTGGGCTGGCGATCATCAGTGGGTCCTGGTGGCCAGACGCGCAGCTGGGAGCGGGCGCCGGCGGTCAGACGATGCGGTTGCGGTAATGGTGCTCCCGAGTGTTGCAGAAACTGCGGCGAAGCTCGACCGGCTTGTCCGCGTAAGTATAGGCCACACGCTCGATCGTCAGTAATGGCGCGCCTTTGGCGACCCCGAGGTGCCTCGCAGCCGCCCCTTCCGCCGCGACGGCCTTGAGCTGTTCATCGACGCGCAGGATGCGGACTTCGAATTTGGACTCATACATGCTGTAGAGCATGCAGTGGTGGCGCTCGATGATTTCCACCGACAGCCCCTTGAATTGGGTCGCAGGCAGGCGGACCTCCTCGTAGACCGCGTTCTTTCCGGAGATTGCCAGCACGCGCGTGATCAGGAATGCGCCGGCGCCCGAGGCAAGATCGAGTTTCTTCGCGGAGGCACTTTCCAGTTTGACCTTGCGGCAGTCGATCAGCGTCGCTGCGAGCGAATCCGGGGCGCCGCGGTCCGGCGATATGCGCAGGTAGGGAAACTGGCTGCGCTCCTCTGAATGGGAAGCGACAAAAGTGCCCTTGCCCTGCTGGCGCACCAGCAGGTTCTCGCCGGCAAGTTCGCCAATAGCCTTGCGTACCGTGCCCTGGCTGACGCTGAAGCGGCCGGCAAGCTCGATTTCGCTGGGAATCACGTCGCCCGGACGCCACTCTCCCGTTACCAGGCTTTGGGTGATCAAACTCTTGATCTGCCGGTAAAGCGGTTGAAAGGCGGGCGCGTTGGCGGCGGGCTTCATGTAGCCGCGCGTTTTTAGCACGATTTTCCTTCGCCAGTCCACGAGAACAGATGTCTTTTATAAGATACATGACT